>JAJYIN010000095.1 GCA_021790075.1 Actinomycetes bacterium
AACCATGGGGCCCATGGCTCGGCGTATGCTGGGTGGGGTCCTGGTGCTGCTGGTCGGGTCCGCGTCCAGGAAGATGCGGCTGACCTCCGCCTCGGCCTCCGCGGTATGCGGCGCCTCGCCGCCCATGGATTGCATGTTCCAGTGATTTATGGACATGCCGGGGGTCGCCAGCTGATATGCGGGCAGCTTCATGATATGCCCGGGGTTGTTGGGATCATCGAACTGTGAAGTCATGAAAGGCAGCAGGAACGCATGCATGCCGCCATAAATGACGAGCCGCTCCATTTTTTCAGGGTGGTCTCCCGCGTATTTGGCTGCGACCACGGCGCCCCACGACCAGCCCAGAACATTGGTTTTGCTGACGCCTCTCAGGCTGCATATATACTGAACGGCCGCTTCCACGTCCTGCTCCGCGTCCGGGGTCCGCATCTGCGGCGGATTGGCCATCATGGGCTGGTTGAACGCCGGCGGGCGGCCGGAGGCACCGAAACCGCGGAAATCGAGCGCGAAGACGTCGTAACCGTTCCGGGCCAGATAGTCCATCATGTTGAATTCCGGCAGGGCGGAATCGAAAGCCTCGGCGGCGGGAACCCCGAAGGGCTCGAGCAGGATGACAACACGGTCAGAGGTGAAGGATGTCTGGCCGGCCAGGCGTTTTTCTCTCATGGATAGGTTGATACCCGGCTCGACCGACGGAACCGTGTGCATCTGCAGGGATACCGCCTCCGGGGGGACGACCGCGCCCGCATCGCCGGCGTTGCCCAGGAACAACAAAAGGAATGCCGCGGCGATGAGGGCGGTTGCGACCAGTCCGGCCACCAGGGGCGGCCGGCCAGTCAGGTTGACATGTTTCATTATTCTCCTTTCCTCACTTTCGGGCAGCGCATTTTTTCACGGATGCAGCAGGCGCCAGGTCCTCAAGCGCTTCGGTTTTGCCGGAAAGCTCATTCACCTCCTTTGGCCGGAATTGCTCCCGTATTGACCCGTTGGCCGCGGAAAAGAGATCTCAACCCCCACCGGGCGGCGGCGTCCGGGCATAAAAAAAAGACCATCCCGCAAGCAGCAAGCTTGCGTGAAGGCCTTCCTAGCCCTCCGCGGCAGCCGTCTCGGCGCCGTGGAGAATGTGACAGCAAGGTTACACTCACAAGGCTGTCAAGTCAACAGGCCGAATTGCCTCGATGTGTTATTTCCTGCAAGCCGTGCATGAGAAGGCACGGCTTCGGAAAGCAAGAACGAAACAGGTGTGATATGCCGAAAAGACAGGGCGCGGATTAATCCACGCCCTGTCCGGATCAGCTTCCCCTGGCAGGAGATCCGGCTACTCGGCGGTACCCTGCCTCAGGTTTTCCATGGCGGGCTGGCCCGGCTCGGCGGGGCCCTGCCTCAGCTGTTCATGGCAAGGTGGCAAGGGCCCGGCTCGGCCGGACCCTGCCTCAGGTTTCCGTGATATCATGCCCATGCGCCGTCAGGGCCCAGATAACGGCAATGGAAAGCGCGATGATCAGGATGGACCACAGCGGATAATACGGGAGGAAGAAGAAGTTCTCGATCCCGATGATAATCGCCATGATCACGCCGACCGTGCGCGCCCAGACCGCGCCGCTGAACAAGCCGAAGCCGGCAGCCAGAACGACGATGCCGATGATCAGGTGGATCCACCCCCAGGCGGTGACATTCAGCCTGAAAACGTAATCAGACGTCACCGCGTAGAAGTTGTTCTGGAAGATTCCGGACAGGCCGGCAATCACATCAAAGACGCCGATGATGATCATCATGAAGGCCGCAAACCCGGTAAAGCCTAACGCCCAAGCGCTGGGTTCATGTCTCTGTACACCATGTTGGGACATCACCCCTCCTTTCGTATTCCCGCAGGTTTTTCTATCAATCGCTTACCCATTTGCAGGCAAAAATAACCAAAAAGAATCCGTGGCTATCACTCATCAAACCAGGACGCCGCTGTTTTTTTGAATCCCTCTTCCAGGTAGGTTATATATAATTAATCGCGATGGCCGACACCCGGACACACACAGTCACCTTTCAGCCCGGCGATATCGTCTGCGAGGGCGTGCCGCACGGGGCCAACCTGCTGCGCGTGGCGCTGCTGGAGGGCGTGCACATCAACGCATCCTGCGGCGGCACCGGCACCTGCGGCAAGTGCAAGGTGATGATCCAGGGAGAATATGACGGCGGCCGGTCGGCCAAGCTTTCCGAGGAAGATTTCCAGGCTGACCTGCGCCTGGCCTGCCGGGTGACGGTGCTGGGCGGCCTTTCCGTGACCATTCCGGAGGAATCGCGCATGGGCGACGCGGTGGCCCTCACGCACGAGCGCCGGCCTGGTCCCGGGCGGGTGCTGTCGGCCCAGGACTTGGAGAACCTGGTCACCGGCTGGAGCATCGACCCGGTGGTCAAGCGTTTTGCGCTCGCGCTGGAGCCGCCGGACGCGGCCAACAACATTGACGACCTGGACCGCCTGAAACTGGGCCTGAAGGCGCAGCACCAGATCGAGAACGCCTCGGTCGACTTCCACGTCATCCGCGATCTGCCGGAGGCGCTCAGAATGGAGGACTGGTCCGTCACCGCTACGGTGGTGGAGCGGCCCCGGGGGCCCAAGGTGATTCAGGTGGCGCCCGGCAACCGCACCAGCGAGGATTATTCCATCGTGCTGGACATCGGCACCACCAGCGTCTACGCGCAACTGCTGGACTTAAACGCCGGCCGGACGGTGGCCCAGGCCTCCGAGTACAACGACCAGATCAGCTATGGTGAGGATGTCATCACACGTATCGTCTATTCGCAGAAGATAGGGGGGAGGAAGAAGCTGCAGGAGGCGGTGGTCAGGACGATCACCCAGGTGGTCGAGAAGGTGCTGGACAAGGCCGGGGTGGACCGCTGCCAGGTGTCCCACATGGTGGCGGCCGGCAACACTACGATGACACATCTGCTTACCGGCGTCAACCCAAAATATATCCGCATTGCTCCTTACGTGCCCGCGGCCAGCTTCCTGCCGCCGGTGCGGGCTCATAACCTGGGCATTGACGTCTGCGACCACGTGCATATGTATACATTCCCCTGCGTGTCAAGCTATGTCGGCGGTGACATCGTCAGCGGCATCATCGGCTCCGGCGTCTTCCAGACCGGCAAGATCACGCTCTACGTCGACATCGGCACCAACGGCGAGGCCGTGGTGGGCAATCGTGAATGGCTGGTGGCGACCTCCTGCTCGGCCGGCCCCGCTTTTGAGGGCGGCGGCATCAAGCACGGCATGCGGGCCACCCGCGGCGCCATCGAGGCGGTGCAGGTGGCGCCCAGCACCGGCGAGCCGCACATCCTCACCATCGGGCGCAAGCAGCCCATCGGCATCTGCGGCTCCGGCATCATCGATGCGGCCGCCGAACTGTTGGAGGCAGGCATCCTGGGGCAGAACGGGAAGTTCAAGGAGGAGGCGGCGGGGGAATGGCTGCGCCGCAACCAGGACGGCCAGTGGGAATACGTGCTGGTGCGCGCGGAATACAGCGGCACCGGCCAGGACATCGTCATCACCGAGCCCGACATCGACAACCTGATGCGGGCCAAGGGCGCCATCTTTGCCGGTATCACCACGCTGTTGGCCAGCGTGGGCCTGGACATGGACGCGGTGGAGCAAGTGATCATCGCCGGCGGCTTCGGCAAATACCTGCAGGTGGACCGCGCTGCCGCCATCGGCCTCTTCCCGGAGATGGACGCCAGCCGCTTCACCTTCGTCGGCAACGGCTCCCTGCTGGGAGCGCGCCTGGTCTCCTTCTCCAAGGACATGCTCAAGGCAGCCGAAGAAGTGGCGCGCATGATGACAAATATCGAGCTTTCTGACAACCAAGGTTTCATGGACGAATACATGGCGGCGCTGTTTTTCCCGCACACCGAAATGAAGTTCTTCCCGCGGATGGAGGAGATTCTGCGGAATGCCGGCTCCTAGGCAAAAGCGGAGGGGTCCAAACGCGTAATCTCTCCGACGGAGTCGAAATCGCGGTCGGTGGAAATGATACGCCCGATGCCGTTGTTCAGAGCCACGGCGGCATGAACGCAGTCGCGACTGCTTATACGCGGATAAATTTCAGCAAGATGAACGGCCAGACGCATGTCTGCTTCCATCACAGGCAGAGCAGGGTGAAATATTTCCATCGCTTGTCTGGCAAGCTCGATGCCCGTTGTCCGCCGGTTTCTGGACGAGTAGTAATGCAGCAATTCCTGAACGACCTCGACACTTACTGCTGCCCCGGTTTCGCCAATGGCCACAGAATTGAGTAACTTCAAACAGTGTCTCTTGTATGGATGCGAAGAACCCGAAGCGTAGATAATGATATTGGTGTCTATAAAATATGAGACGCGTTTGGCTTGGCTAGCCGTTGCCTTCCTTCTCTCCTTTTTTCCCATTCTCTTCCTCTGGCAGGCTGGATAAGTGGCCCTCGATTATCTCTTTCTCCATGGTTTCCCAATCAGACACGGGCACATTCATAGCCGCGATTCTTTCAACCGCCTTGAGTTTTCGTTCCCGGTCGCTGATGTACACCTGATCAACGGCGTCTCGAATTAGTGAGGCGACAGAACCGCCCCGTGTCTCGGCCTCGCGCATGAGCCGCTCGTATTGCTCTTCAGAAAGTAACACCTGAGTTCTTTTGTTATATTTTGGCATGAATTAAGGAAATGTTATGTATGCACATGCACATAGTACTTTTTTCCCGGGACGGTTTCAAGCCAACCAAGCGCTGTAAACAGGAAAGGACTGGCCGCGCAATCCGGAACGGTTCGATGTGGCTGCGCCAGGGAATGACATTTATCGAACATCGTTAAAGGGGTTGATATGACCACCATCGCTTTCGCCGGCAAGGGCGGCACCGGCAAGACCACCATATCCGCTCTGGCGGTGCGTTACCTCATAAATGCAGGCCAGACCCCGGTGCTGGCCGTAGACGCCGACCCCAACGCCAACCTGGGCGACACCCTCGGGGTGAAGGCCGCCATCACGGTCGGCTCGGCCCGTGAGCAGGGATTCACGGGCGGCCGCGACATTCCTGGCGGCATGACCAAGGACCAGTTCGTCGAGTACAAGATCCAGGAAGCCCTGGCCGAAGGCGAGGGGTTTGACCTCCTCACGATGGGGCGGCCAGAGGGGGCGGGTTGCTACTGCTTTGCCAACAACATCATCCGCCGCTACATGGACGCTCTTGCCGGCGACTACCGCCACGTGGTGATGGACAACGAGGCCGGCCTCGAGCACCTCTCCCGGCGCACCACCCGCAAGACCGATTATCTGATCGTGGTCTCGGACGCCGGCGTGCGGGGTCTGCGGGCGGCCCGCAACGTTCTGGACCTGGCGGACGAGATGAAGATCGAGGTGGGGGAGGAGCTGTTCGTGCTCAACCGGGCGGGCGCCGGCTCGGCGGCGGCGCTGGGACCGGAAATGGAAAGGCTGGGCCTGGCCCTGGCGGCGACGGTTCCGGAAGACCCCGGGCTGTTTGAGGCCGAGGTCGCCGGCCGGTCCCTGCTCGAATTGCCGGGCAATTCGCCGGCGGTAAGCGCCGTCAAGCCGCTTCTTGACAGGATATTCAGCGGCGAAGCATGAAATGCGGCGGCGCCAACAATTGGCGCCGCCTTCGTCGTTTCTGGTAAGATTCTGCAACCAAAACAGTAAAAGCAGGGACGTACGTTGCCATTGTTTCCGTTTTTAATGGATCCTGAGTCACCAGCCAGCCTTGCAAAACCGGGAAATGGAAACGAACGTCCCTAATGAGATGTCTCGAAGAGAAAGGATTCCCGGTATGGCTGAACCAATAATTATCGACGGCACGCAGATATCCGCCGACATCCGCGCCGAGGTGGCGGATGAGGTCAGCAGGATGAAGGAAGAGCACGGCCTGGTCCCCGGCCTCGCCGTGGTGCTGGTTGGAGAAGATCCCGCATCTCAGATATATGTCAACAACAAGGAGAGGGCCTGTGTCGAGGTCGGCCTCAACTCCTTTAAGTACGTGCTGCCCGCCAAGACGAGCCAGGAAGAGCTGATGGATCTGGTCGATGAGCTCAACTGCCGCGACGACGTCCACGGCATCCTGGTGCAGATGCCGCTGCCCGGACACCTGGACCCGACCCCGGTGCTGCTGGGCATCGATCCCAACAAGGATGTCGACGGGTTCAATCCGGTCAACCTGGGACGGGTGGTGGTCGGCAACGCCGTGCTGCCCTCCTGCACGCCGGCTGGCTGCATCGAGCTGCTCAAGCGCAGCGGCACGCAGCTGGAAGGCGCCAACGCCGTCGTGGTCGGACGCAGCAACACGGTCGGCAAGCCGGTCGCCCTGCTGCTGCTCTCCGAGAACTGCACCGTGACGATTGCCCACTCCCGGACGCGCGACCTGCCGGAGATCTGCCGCGGCGCCGACATCCTCGTGGCGGCGGTCGGCCGGGACCGCATGATCAAGGCTGACTGGGTCAAGGAGGGTGTTACCGTCATCGACGTCGGCATGAACCGCAGCGAAGAGGGGCTCCACGGGGACGTGGACTTCCATGAGGTCAAGGAAAAGGCGCGCGCCATCACGCCGGTCCCCGGAGGTGTGGGCCCGATGACCATCGCCATGCTGATGCGCAACACGCTCAAGGCGGCGCAGATGAAGCTGCCGGTTTGACAAAATTTTTCTTTGTTGTACCATAATGGTTGCTGTAAAAAGCATGAGAATCATGCCAATAAGCTGGGGGATCAAAATGAAGGTCAAACTGCTTGTCTGTCTGATATTCGCGTCTGTTCTTGTTTTAGGCATAGCTGTGCCGTCCCAGGCGCAGGAGCAATCAAGGTACTGCGGCCTGGTGACTTTCTCGACTACATCCGGCCTGCCGGGCAGCAAGGTTGACGTCTCGTCAGATTCGTCTGGTTGGGTGGCGACTGATGACACTGTCACCGTGATGTGGGATTCGACCGATATTGCTTCGATCCCGACCAGTTTGACGGACAATGCTTTCAGCGGCAGCTTCGATGTGCCGGCGGACGCCACTCCGGGTGTGCATACCGTTACGCTGGTGATTCCCTCCGAAGGCACCATTGAGTGCGATTATGCCTTTACCGTCACCGAGCAGCAGCAGCAACAGGCGCAACCGGGCACGCCCAGCACGCCGCAGCCCAGTGTTCAGCAGGCTGCCTATCCCGCAGCAGTGAGCAGTCTTCCCAGCACCGGGGTCTTTCTGCTGGTCCCGGCTGCCGGCCTCGCTTTTGGCGGGCTGGGCGCCCTGACCCTCAGGCGGCGCCGCGGCTAACTTACAAGGACATCGCAGGAAATCATCGGGCGGCCTCCGGGCCGCCCGATGATTTCTGCGGTTGCTGTTGCGGGCCTCCTGATCGATCCTTCCACTCGCAAGACGTTGCCGCTGCGATCTCAGAAAAAGCGAGAGGGCTTCGCAGTTCCGTCACTAAGAGTCCATATAAGGCTCTAAGGAAAAGGGGGGCGAGGTTTCCCCCGCCCCTCGAGGTAGGATTCCCGGCCTTGGGAAGCCGGGCAAAGAGTGTATCGCCCGCTTCGGACAGAAAAACCCGGCGCGTCACTATCAAACCCGGCGCACCCCTGTCAGGGGCGTGCGACAGGCGGAAGCGCACGCTTCCGGAACAGTCCTATTCCCGCGTCAGATACGAAAGCACTTCTCCCACTGGCTCCGGCAGTCCGGCGATCTTCCAGGCTTTCAGCGGGTCGATGAACTCCTCGTTGACGCAGTCCTGGGTCTGGTGCACGTTCCGGCATACCAGCCGCAGCAGCGGGAATGATTTATATTTCCCGTAATACTGGCGCATGAAGCCGATGACCTCCAGCTCATCGTCGGTAAGCTCGGCGATACCCTCGTCCCTGGCCAGCGCCCGGGCCACGTTCTCGTTCCAGGAGTCATAATCCCTCAGG
>JAJYIN010000096.1 GCA_021790075.1 Actinomycetes bacterium
GACGTTGCCCTCTGCCACCGTGCTGGAGTATGTATCCGGCTGGCGGTTGGGATTGAGGCCGACCTCGCGCAGTTTGGCTTCCACGAAGCTGGCGGTCTGCCCGGCGAGGCCGTCCGGCACCATCACCTTGCTGGTGCCCAGGCTGATCACCAGGTGGACCGCGCCGTTCTTTGAGATCTTCGAGCCGGCCGGGGGGTTCTGGCTGAGCACCTTGCCGGCCGGGATCGTATCGCTGTAATCCTGGGAGTCGATCACCGGGCTGAGGTCCTGGGCCCGGATGGCGTTCTCCGCCTGGGCCTGGTCCATGCCCACCACGTTGGGTACCTCGACGGAGCCCTGCTGGGCAAAGGCCAGCAGGAAGACGCCCGCGCCGATAAGGGCCAGGATGGCCACCACCAGCGCCAGGTACAGCCACTTGCGGCGGCTGGGCTTCCCGCCGCCAGCCGCCCCGGCCTCCGCGGCCGGCTGGATCATCGTCCGCGCGTCATTGGCCGGCCGGCCCATCATCGCCGCCGCCGCGGCGGCGGGAATGACATTGGTGCGGTCGGTATCGCTCGCCGCCGGGGCCGTCACCGGCAGGTTCTTCTTCACGCGATCCAGGTCGGCCAGGAACTCGCCGGCGTTCTGGTAGCGGTCGCGTGGATCCTTGGCCAGGGCGCGCATCACCACCATATTGAGATTGTCCGGGATTTCCGGCACCAGGACCTGCGGCGGCACCGGGTCGTCGCTCAGATGCTTGAGGGCGATGGCCACCGGGTTCTCTCCCTCGAAGGGGACCTGGCCGGTGAGCATCTCGTAAAGGACGACTCCCACCGAATAGAGGTCGGAGCCCTGCTCGACCGCCTTGCCCTTGGCCTGCTCCGGCGACAGGTACTGGGCGGTTCCCAGGATGGAGCCGGTTTCGGTCATCTTGGCGGAGGTGCCGGCGCGGGCGATGCCAAAGTCCGTCACCTTTACCTGGCCCTGCCCGTTGATGACGATATTGTGGGGCTTGATGTCGCGGTGGATGACGTTGTGGTCATGGGCGAACTGCAGCGCCTGCAGGATCTGCCCGGCCACCGAGATAGCCTGCGCCGGCGGCAGCTTGCCGTGCTCGCTGATGACGTCCTTGAGGCTCTTGCCCTCCAGGTATTCCATGGCGATGTAATAGCTGCCGTCCGCCTCGCCGCGGTCGTAGATGCTGACGATATGGGGATGGTTGAGACCCGCGGCCGCCTGCGCCTCCCGGCGGAAGCGGGCGACGAACTCGTCATCGCGCGCATATCGCTCGTAGAGGATCTTGATGGCCACTTCCCGGCCGAGATCCCGGTCGCGGGCCAGGAAGACATCGGCCATGCCGCCGCTGCCCAGGCGTTTGATGATCTCATATCGATTGTCGAGAATCTCGGGTGCGTCAGGCATGCCGCTCAGATGCTCCGTTCACTGGCATTTCCTCCACCGGTGATTTTATAGTTTCCAATTCCTGCATTGAAATCCTCTTTCGTTTCCTTTGCATCCGCCGTTTTCCCAGAACCTGACGCCTACTGCCCCGGGGGCAGACCCAGCGCCGCCAGCAGCGTATCGCGCGCGATCGGGCTCGAATCGTGGCCTCTCTCGTCGGCGTCCTCGACCACCACGGCGATGGCCACCTGGGGATTGTTCGCCGGGGCGAAGCCGACGAACCAGGCGTTGGGCCCCTTATTGCCGCCGACCTCGGCGGTGCCGGTCTTGCCGGCGATCTGCACCTTGGCCGTCTTGGCCCCCAGGCCGGTCCCCTCATTGACCACCTTGATCATCATCTGGGTCATGGTCGCCGCCGTGTCGGCGCGGATGGGTTGCTTCCACATTTCAGGGCTGGCCTGCTTGATGACGGTGCCGTTATAGTCCATCACCGAATCCACCGCGTAAGGTTTCATCTCCTTGCCGCCGTTGCCGATCGCCTGGGCGATCATCGCCATCTGCAGCGGCGTCACCTGCACGTTCTCCTGGCCGATTGCCATCCAGGCTACCTGCACCGGGTCCATGCTGTCCCCGGGGGAAGCCAGCTGCCCGTTCACATAGCGGCCGCTGGCGGCGATCTCGTCCGGCGGCAGCTCCAGCGGCGGTTTCTGGTAGAGCCCGAATTTCTGCTGGTATTCTTCCAGCTTCGACTGCCCCAGCTGTTCGCCCACCTGGGCGAAGGTGGTGTTGATCGATTCGGAGAACGCCTCCGCAAAGTTATGCTCGCCAAAGGGAACGTCGGTCCAGTTATGGATGACATTGCCGTTGATCTCGATGCTGCCCTTGTCGTCGCGGAACTTGCTGTCAGGCGTGAACTGGCCGCTTTCCAGCGCCGCCGCCGTGGTGATCAGCTTGAACGACGAACCTGGGGTGTAAAGCCCCTGGGTGGCCCGGTTCAGCAGCGGCGCATCCGGGTCGGAATTGAGCTGCTGCCAGTTCGCCTGGAAGTTGTTCAGGTCGAAGGTCGGGCTGCTGACCATCGCCAGCACGGCGCCAGTGTGGACGTCCAGGACCACGACAGAGCCGCGCTTGCCGAGCTTGTCCAGCTCCGCCGCAGCGGTGCTCTGAACCTTTGGGTCGATCGTGAGCTTGACGTCGGCGCCCCGCTGCTCCCTGCCCAGCAGGGTGTCGACGAAGTTGGTCAGCTCCACCTCGTCGGCCGTGCCGGTCAGGTAATCGTTCATCGAATGCTCCAGGCCGGTCTGGCCGTAAGTGGGATCGCTGTAGCCGATCAGCTGCGCGGCGAAGTCCCCCTGCGGGTAGGTGCGGTAATAAAGGTTGTCCTGCTTCTGGTTCTGCGCCAGCACGGTCTTGTCGCTGGCCAGGATGAGCCCCCGCTGGATGCGCATCTGCTCGTAGACCTTGCGCGTGTTGTGGGGATTGTCGGCCAGGTCCTTGGCGTCGACCATCTGCAGGTAAACGAGCATGCCCATCAGCCCGGCAAAAAGGGCCACGGTGACATAAAACAGCTTGCGGATGGAGGAGTTCACCCGACCCTCCCCGCATTGGTGCGGTTGCTGATCAGGAGCAGCAGCGCCAGGGCGCCGAAATTGGCCACGATGGAGCTGCCGCCGTAGCTCACGAACGGCAGGGTGATGCCGGTGAGCGGGATCAGCTTGATGACGCCGCCGATGATGACAAAGGTCTGCAGCGCGAAGCTGGCGGCGATGCCGGCCGCCAGCAGCTTCGAGAAGCCGTCATCGGCGGCCACGGCGATCTTGAAGCCGCGGTAGCAGAAGAGCAGGTAAAGGACAATGAGCGCGGTCGCCCCTGCCAGTCCCAGCTCCTCGGCGATGGCGGAGAAGATGAAGTCGGTGGGCAGCGCCGGGATTATCGTCTGGCCGCTGGGGAACAGCAGGTAGCCCTTGCCCAGGCCGGTGCCGAAGAGGCCCCCGTCCCCAATGGCGAAGAGCGACTGGACGAGCTGGTAGCCGCGGCCGTCGAACTCGATCCAGGGGTTGATCCAGATGTCGACCCGGGTGTGGACGGTGGCCTTCACCAGATAGGCCAGTACGGCGCCGCCCGAAAAGAGGACGCCGCCGATGACCGGGTAGGTCATCCGCCCCGTGGCCACGTAGGTCATGGCCAGAAAGATTCCGAAGAACAGCAGCGAGGTGCCCAGGTCGTTCATCAGCAGCAGCAGGGCGAAAGACATGCCCCACATGGTCACCAGCGGCCCCAGGTGCTTGAGCGCCGGCATGGGCAAGCCGAACAGGTGCCAGGTGGTGGTGGAAAGCAGCTCGCGCTTGCTGTGCAGGTAGCCGGCCAGGAAGATGGTGATCAGCACCTTGGAGAACTCGCCCGGCTGGATGGAGAGCCCGCCAATGCCCATCCACAGGCGGGCTCCGTTGACTTCCTTGCCGGCCACAATCGTCACGGCCAGGAGCAGCACGCCCACGATCCCCAGCAGGTAGATGTAGTCGTCCAGTTTGCGGTAGTCCCGCAGGAATATGACGATGGCGGCAAACAGGGCCAGACCAGCCATCAGCCACCGGGTCTGGGCCGCCGCCAGCGCCGGGTCGATGCGGTAGATCATCATGATGCCCATCGCCGAGAGCAGCGCCGTGATCGGCAGCAGGTAGGGATCGGCATGGGGCGCCGCCATCCGCATCAGCAGATGGACGGCGAGGAACAGGCCCACGAACAGCAGCCCGTAACTGAGGGAGCTGGAGTCGATCTGCGCCGACCTCGCCGCGTAAACGGTGGCAAAGCCGATCAGGGTCAGCATGGCCACCGGGATGAAGTTGACCAGTTCGCGGCGGCGTTCCATCAGGGCGCGCTCCCGGAGTTGGGCGGCGTGGCCGGCGGCGGGCCCGTCGAGGTCTGTGATTGCTGCTGCTGGGCCGCCTTCTGGCGCTCCCTCAGCTCGGCGGTGTAATTATTGACGATCTGCATGGCCCCGTTATAGCTGTGCAGCTCCTGCTGGGCGACGCGGTCCTGTTCGTAGGATTGCAGGTCGCCGATATTCACCGGGCTCTTCCAGTTGACAGAATATAGGTTCCAGGGCCCGATGCTGTACGGCACCCCCCGGTAGATGGTGACGTGGCCGTCCTCCACTCCCAGGAAGTAAACGTGCCGCGTACCCAGCCAGGCGCCTGCCAGGATCACTGCAGGTATCAGGAGGCCCAGGAGGATCTGGCCGGGCAGCGT
Source organism: Actinomycetes bacterium (assembly GCA_021790075.1). Lineage (GTDB taxonomy): Bacteria > Actinomycetota > Thermoleophilia > BMS3ABIN01 > BMS3ABIN01 > JAJYIN01. Next base: position 4,630 of record JAJYIN010000096.1, read on the forward strand.
GTGGAAGAGCCAGCCCAGGTGCCAGCGTTCCAGCCGGCCGGTCCGCCCAGCCCGGGCCTGCGCCCCGGCCGGACCGTCCCCGGCAACGGCTTCCTGGGGGATGGAAATGACGCCGGTCTCGGCATCCGGCTGCGCCGCCCCGCCCGGAATCGAGCCGTCGGGGCAGAACAGCACCAGGGAAATATTGTCGAGGCCGCCCTGGACGTTAGCCTCCTGCACCAGCACCCGGGCGGTGACGTCGAGGTCGTCGCCGCGGGAAAGGATGCCGGCGATCTGCTCGTCGCCGACCATGGAATAAAGGCCGTCGCTGCAAAGCAGAAAGGCGTCGCCGGGTTCGAGCCGCACTTCCACGGTGTCGACCTCCACCGTGGGCTCCACGCCGAGGGCGCGCGTGATGATGCTGCGCTGCGGGTGATGCTCGGCTTCGCTGGCGCTGATCTGGCCCTGGCGGACCATCTCGCCTACCAGGGAATGATCCTCGGTCAACTGGCGGAGCCGGCCGCCGCGCCATAAGTAGGCGCGGCTGTCGCCCACGTGGCCGATGACGACAGAACCGGCTTTGCTGACGGCGGCGGTGAGGGTGGTCCCCATACCCGGCCGCCCCAGTTGTTCGGTGGCCATCTCGTAAATGCCGGCGTTGACCTTCTGGATCAGGTTTGTGAGTTCCTTGGGCAGGTCGTCCGCCTGGGGCATGAACCACTCGAAGGCGCGGGCAGCCGCCGCCGCCGCGATCTCGCCGGCCTCGGCTCCCCCCATGCCGTCGGCGACCATGAACACGGGCGGCCGCGCCACCAGCGCGTCTTCATTGACCTGGCGCAGGCGGCCGACATCGGTGGCTGTGGCAAAGGTTACAGGCATGGGAACCGCAAAATGGAGCTGCTCACTCCTCGAACCGGAAGATGGTGTCCCCGATGACTATTTCCTGTCCCGGCTTGATCTGCATCTCGCCGTCGACGCGGCGGCCGTCGATGAAGGTGCCGTTGGTGCTGCCCAGATCCTCCAGGTACAGGAACTGCCGGCGCGCAAAGATGCGGGCATGGGTCGATGAGACGTAGTCATCGTTCAGGGCGATGTCGCTCCGGGGTGAGCGGCCGATAGTGGCTCCTCCCTTGAGCTTGAAAACCTTGCCGGCCTCGATAATCTTGCTGTGCTGCACCACCAGGCGTGGCTGGATCTTCGAGACCAGGTAATCGAATTCACTGGTGTTGCCGACGTCCTCCACCGGCGCTTCCGCCGGGATGGGCGCCCGCACCCCCCGCCGCACGGGCGGGTCGGCTGCCGCCGCCGCCACGGGAGCGGCAACCGGGCGGACCAGAGCCGCTGCTGCTGCCGCCGGAGCCGGCATCCCCGCCGGCTCCGCGCCGCGGAGCAGGTCGCGCCTGAGGCTGCGGACGATCCGGTAGATGAAAAAGTAAAGCAGCAGCAGGAATAGAACCTTGAATCCCAGCAGAACCGGCTCTAGCATGACTTTCTCTCAAACCTCACTCTCGTAGTTCCCAGGGTAATCACATCGCCGTCCTTGAGCGTCCTGGTCTTGACGCGCTGGCCATTGACTTCGACGCCGTTCGTGCTATCAAGATCGACGATAATGTAGTCATTGCCGCGCTGCCTCAGTTCGGCGTGCAGCCGCGACACGTTGGCGTCGGTAAGCACGAAGTCGCATTTATGGCTGCGGCCGATGGACACCACCCGCTTGGCGACATCGAAGACCCGGTTGCCGGCCACCAGGCTGATCTTCTCGCACGCCAGACCCAGCTCGCGGGCCTCATCGGGACTCACCGCCATGGTCCCTGCCGCAGCCGCTGAAGGCCGGTAGATCACGGTCTGGCCGATCTCGGGTTCGGAGGCAGGCGCTTCCGGGGCGGCCGCCTCTCCAGGGGCTGAGACCATCCTGGTGGCGATGCCGAACTCGCCCACCTCCAGGTCCTCGTCCGTCTCGATGATGACGATGGGCCGGCTGAGCAGGTCGTATTCTTCCCGGCGGGCATGCTCGGTGAGGTACTCCGACAGGTCCCTCTTCAGATGCTCTTCGTAAGCCTCGAACTGCTGGGCGTCCGCCGGTGACAGGAACAGGGTATATTCGTTGGGGGCGTAAATGCGGGAAACGCTGATCACCTTGTGGTCATCCATCTCCTTGACCAGCTTGCGGGCCAGCTCCACCGGCTGTACCGGCGACTTGAAGGCGCGCCCGAAGCTTCCCTCAAACAGGCCTTGGATTTTTTCCTCCAGTTTCTTTAGTACGCTCACGAGGGGAATGGGGGCTCGAGTTTGGTCCTGGGAGATATCAGGAGAAGTACGACCTGGATTATAACGCAAAGTAGCAGCGTTTTCACAAAAGCGGCCTGGGGCAGCAGATAGCCGGGGAAGATCGCCGGCAGGGCGAAATAGCCCGCCGCCAGCAGCCCGTCGGCCAGGACCAGGCCGCCAAAATCGGCCAGCAGATGGCGCCGCCTTATCAGCAGGGCGGCCGGCAGGGAAGCCACCAGCCAGATGGCAGGCTGCAGCGCTATCACCGGCTCTGACTCGAACGGGGCCGCCAGGGCGCGGATCGCCGTTACCGGGTTGTACTCGCCTGCCAGCCTGGAGGCGATGTCGTAATTGTTGGCGATGCCCAGGTAATCGACCGACCGGGAGCCCAGGAGCAGCTCCGCCAGCGTAAAAAACACCCCTCCCGCCAAGGCCAGCATCAGCCCCCGGCGGAGATGTCCCACGGCTCCCGAAACAGCCGGGTAAACCAGTCCCAGGCCCAGCCAGCCCAGGCCGGCCGCCAGGGCCGGCAGCAGGGCGACCCGGGGCCAGACCAGGCCGATGGTGAGGAAATAGGCCGCGGCGGCGGCTGCCAGCAGGGCGCCCAGCGCCACGGAAAACGCCGCCACCGGCAGCAGCGCCACAACTCCCAGGGGCGCCAGGCCGATGCGGGGGAGCAGCGCGACCGCCAGGGCCGCGGCCAGCACCAGGGGCAGGCGCCAGGCGTAGGGGTAATAGGATGAGCCGTAAACCGCCGCTGCGGCCACCATGGCCGCCAGGCCGGCGTTGGCCAGCCGGACCCACAGAAAGCCGAAGCGCCTGGAAATATCCTCGTAGACGCCGGGGCGCGGCTGTTCCGCCCGCCGGTAAATGGCGGTGGGAGTAGTGGGCTCGTCGCCGCGCAGGACAGTGGTCGCCTGATCGCCGCTCGTGACCGTGGTCGCCTGATCGCCGCTCGTGACCGTGG
>JAJYIN010000097.1 GCA_021790075.1 Actinomycetes bacterium
GCAGTCGCGGCCAGCAGCGCCTGGTTGGCCGAGAACACCAGCGTCACATTGGTCTTGATGTTCCGCTGCTTGAGCTCGCTCGCGGCGCGGAGGCCCTCCGAGGTCATCGGCAGCTTGATGACGATGTTCTCATGAATCTGCGCCAGGCCCTCGGCTTCCGTTACCATACCCTCAGCTTCTTCAGCCAAAACCTCGGCGCTCACCGGTCCCCCCACCAGCTGGCAGATCCCTTCCAGGATCTTGTGGCTGTCGCCGGTCTCGCGGGAGAGCAGCGTGGGGTTGGTCGTGCAACCTGCCAGGATGCCCCAGCGGGCGATTTCCCGGATATCGTCGATATTGGCTGTATCCACATAAAGGTCCATTCACGTCACCTCAATTTTTAAGTTGCAGGACTTCTGGTACTTGCTGACGGCATCCAGCACGATGCCCATCACGACCTTTACCGCGTCGTCGATGCTCTCGTTGTCGATCACCGGCACTCCTGCTTTCTGGGCCCTTTCGATCAGGTATTCCTGGACCCGCCTGATCTTGTCCAGGTTCTCCATGTACTTGCCCAGGGAACGGACGCCGTCAGTTTCCTGGTCGCGCACATAGAAGTGGCCCCGGTGCCGGTCTTCGTCAGCCACCACCATCATCAGCTGGATCACGATGGCGTCCTGCCAGAGGTCCTCCTTGAGGAAACCCGGCACGATGTGCGCCCCCTCCATGACCATGCGGGTGCCCTCCCTGATGGCCCGCTCGATGACGGCGTTGATGCCCACGCTCACCTTCTCCACCTGCTCCACGAAGCCGGTGAGATCCCGGTCGGCGCCCTTTGCCTCAGCGGCTTTCACAACCCTGCCCGCGTCGAACGAGGAGTAGTGGATCGCCGGCATCAGCTCCGGGGAGAAGAACGCCCGCATCACCTGCCTGATCGAGTCGGTCGAGGTGAGCCGCGTAACCCCGAGCCGGTGGGCGACCTGGGTCGCCAGCGTGCTCTTGCCAACGCCGGTGGCGCCCCCGATCAGGATGATGAACGGCTTCTCCAGCTCGCTCAGCAGGCGCCAGCGGCGGTAACGCTCGGTAAAGCTTTGACCCTCTTCCTCGCCCAGTACCTGCTGGGCGATCTCCCGCAGCCGGAAGATGGTGATGTTGCTCTCCCCGCTTTCCAGCAGGTGCTGCTCCACCTCCCGGGCCACGCGGTAGGCGCGCTCCGGCGGCAGGCCGGTGGCCATGATCGACTGCGCCATCAACCCCTTGGAATACGGCAAACCGTACTCCCGGTTGACGATCTGCAGCTCGGGATGTTCCTTGGGCTCGTCAGCCACTGGCCAGTTCCTTGAAATCCTTGATGGCCCCGAAAGCCAGCCCGGTTACCATCGGCGACAGCCGGCCCCGACCGTCCGTCTCCACGGGGACGTTGTCACAAAAAACAACCCGTGTGTCCCGGCGGTCGGCCTCTTCCGCGACCACGTCCACGGCGGCGGCCTTGATCTCCGTGAGAAACACGTCCACGGCGCTGCTCTTCAGCCCCGCCAGTTCCTCCCGCAGCCGTTTGCGGTTGGCCAGCTCCGCTGAGACGAAGTCAACCGTGCACCCGTAAGTATCAGCGATGTAGGCGGCGATACGCTCGACTACCTTGCCCTGGGCTGTGGTGAAATAAGCAACCCGTTTGCCGGTAATGTCGCCGGCCGGTTCTGGCCTCAGCACGGTGGGCACCACCTGTGCCGCCGCATTGATCTTTTTGATGCCGGCAATGATTTCTGACACTTTACTGGCATCAGCCAGCGGCTCTTCGCACATCGTCAGGATCACCGCGTCCGCGATCAGCATCCGGTAAGTCCCCAGGTAGCCCAGCAGGTAATCCAGGGGCTGGTCGGCTCCCGCCACACAAAGAACCCGCTCGGTCCTGACCGGCGGCAACGCCGAACCGCTGCCCTCGAAGATAATCAGGTCGGCCGGCAGCGTCTCCGCGATCCGGGCCCCCTCCACCACGTTGGACACGAATGGCATCCCGGCTAGGCCGCCGCCGCAACGGCGGCAACCGACGGTGGTTATCCAGCTGAGCGCGGCGTCTTCCAGGTAATCGGAAGCGGCGTGCTTGCCCTGCCGGCTCAGGGACAGCAACTCCTCGACCCCCACCCGGCGCTGGCTGCCGGTGATAACCTCCGGGTCGGGAGGACCGCCGCGCCCCATGGCTACCACTACCACGCCGTCCATGAGTTCCTGTTCCTTAAAAGCCCTGGTGATCTCACGGGCCAGAAAACCGCTGACGGCCGTTTTGCCTATCCTCTTGCCGGTACCAATAACGGAAAGGGAAGGCTTGACCGAGAGCTTATGGAAAGACGGAGGAAGTAGAGTAAAGTCAGCGCCCTGATATTCGGCCCCCGCCGCCAGCGTCAGGCTGGCAAACCGGAACCGCTCCCTGTATCCTAGCACCGGCTCATCGCTTAAGTCAACAACCACTTGCGGCCGGTGTTCCGCCATTGCCGCCGCCAGGGCTTCCTCTGCGTTTTCGTGCAGGAAGACGGGCACCCCGTATTCGTTCTTCTTAGCATCGCCCGCCAGGGAGGTATTGATTTTCTCGGTTCCCCCCAGAAAGACAGCCGCGCGCAGTTCATACCGGCCGGAGACCTCTTCCAGCGCCTCCCTGACGACATTGGGGTAGTGTTCCCCGTCGATCAGGGCGATGGCCCGTTTCAAGACGGCTCCTCCATCTGCGGGTGGGGCGCCTTTTCAAATGCGAAGGTAGCGGGATAAAACCTGATGATCTGGTCGGCGTCGTGGAACGGGTACTTGCGCCAGATGGTGACGGCCTCCTCGGCGATCTCGATGACGTTATAGCAGGGCCGGACCTTGCCGCGCAGTCTCAGGGTGCAGACGGTGCCGGCGTTGACCGTGAAGATGTTCTCCAGCCGCCAGGCGTGAGGGACATGCTTATGGCCGCTCAGCACCAGGTTGACACCGCACTCCTGCAGGACTTCCAGGGTGTCGCCGGCATCGTAGACCATGTTTCGTTCCCGACCGGTGCCCGGCACCGGCAACAGGTGATGGTGCAGGAAAAAGACACGGAAGTTGGCGGGGTGCGCGAACTGCTCCTTGAGCCAGCCGTAACGGTGGCGTCCGATGGTGCCGTAATCCAGATCAGGCTCCGAGGAATCAACCCCCACGATGCTGATGCCGTCCCGGTGGCAGACGCTTTGCCGGGGACCGACCAGCTCCTCGAAGTGGACGTAACCGACATTGCGGGCGTCGTGGTTGCCGGGTACCACCAGCAGGTTCTCGCACTGAATCTTGTCCAGGTAGCTCTTGGCGAGCAGATATTCCTGCTTGAAGCCCTCATTCGTGAGATCACCGGTGAAGACGACGATATTCGGCTTCAGCTCGTTCAGCTCGATCACGGACCGGTCCATCAGATTGGGTACGAAGTACTGCGAACCGGCGTGCATGTCGGAGATATGCGCGATGATGAAAGGCTTTTTCCTGGCCTCGGTATCGGTTTTTTCCGGCTGGGGCAGGATTATTTCCGGATTCACTTCTCCATGCTCCTGGGCTCCGCTTGGTTCGGATTGGGGAGGTCTCACTTCATCGGCGGCAACCGTCCGGCGGATTAGGCGGGCGTCACTTCTTTTGGTTCCTCTCGTGTACCAGTTTCAAACCCTTCAGCGTCAGCAGCGGATCAACCCGGCTGAGAGTCTCAGTATGCGGCACGATCAGCCCGGCGAAACCCCCGGTGGCCATGGTGGAGACCGAGTCGCCTCCCAGTTCCTGCTTGAACCGTCCCACGATGCCGTCCACCAGGCCGGCGAAACCGAATATGAGCCCCGAGCGCAGGGAAGCAGCCGTGGTCTTGCCGATCACCGCCTCCGGCTCGAACAGGTCGACGCGGGACAGGCGCGCGGCTCGGGCGGTGAGCGCTTCCAGCGATATCTCCACCCCGGGGGCGATAGCGCCCCCCAGATACTCCCCCGACCCAGAGATGGCGCAAAACGTGGTAGCGGTACCGAAATCCACTACGATGCAGGGACCTCCGAGGATGTCCAGGGCCGCCACGGCGTTGACTATCCGGTCGGCGCCGACTTCGTGCGGGTTATTGGTCGCCACCGGCATCCCGGTGCGGCTGCCTGGGCCGACGATCGCCGCCTCTATGCCCAGGTAGCGCCTGGCCAGCTCCTCATACTGTCCCACCAGCGGCGGCACTACCGAAGAGACGATCATTTCGTCGACCTGGTCCAGGGAGCCGCGCCTGAGCGCCAGCAACGATGCCAGGGTTGCAGCCAACTGGTCGGCCGTCGCGTGCGCCGCGGTAGCGACTCGCCAGTGTTCTTCCAGGATATCCCCCACATACAAACCGGCGACCGTGTGGGTATTGCCGATATCGATGGCGAGCAGGGATGCGGTCATATCCAGGAAATTCTAACAGAGACGGCACCTGGCCGCGAACGCCGAAGAGCGGCAATGGGCAAAGCGCCCCTAGTCAACCTGGCCGGCGGGTGCTCCCGTGCCGCCGGACCTGCCCTTCTGGCGGCAATCCGCCAGGCTCGCCAGGCCATCAGAACAGAAATCGAGGTCTCTCCAGCTGCATTCCCTGCAAAGAAATGCGATGTCATCAACCCCCACCCTGGCGGCTACCAGATCCAGCAGATCGTTCCAGGCGACCTTGCTGTCGTACGACAGCCCCAGGTGTTCCATCACCCTCGAGTCGATGACGTCAACCCGCTTTTCCCCGCGCAGGCAGATGCCGGTCTTCAGGTGTGGACAGAAACAGCAGATGTCATCAGCGCCGCGCACCAGCTGGACTTCCGATTGCGGCTGGGACCCCAAGCGTTCCACCAGCCTGGCGAGGTTGGCGATAAATCTTGGTGAGTAGCCTTGTCCGCGAAAACCCTGGATGCACAGAAGGTGATGTGCTCTAAGTTTAATGCCCCCGTTAATTCCGCCTACTCCAATTCAACTTTATCGGTCGTATCCTTAGCGGCCGGCGATCTCCGGATATGAGGAACCTGTATGAGATTGAGGCATATCAAAATGCCCGCTACAACCTTAATTGCATCTCCCGCAAGAAAGGGATATAAGCCTACGGCTAAAGTAGCCCCGATGTCAAGACCAGTCGTATAAGACAACCAAGGCACTCCCAAAAGGTATATAACTGAGGCACCAAAAAAGAATGAGATTGACAACCGGAGCGGCTGCGGTCTCCGGGGCAGATGCTGGACCAGCAGGCCGGTGACGAAGGCGCCGGCGATGTAGCCCAACAGGTAGCCGCCGGTCTTGCCGGCCACGATCCCCGGTCCGGAGGTAAAGCCGGCGAACACCGGCAGGCCCACCAGCCCCATGAGGACGTAGACGATCTGGCTGAGCGCCCCCTTCCACTTGCCAAGCAGGGCTCCGGCCAGCAGGGCCACCAGGTTGGCCAGCACGATCGGCACCGCCCCGACAGGAATCGATATCCAGGCCCCTGCCGCCGTGAGGGCGGCAAACATGGCGACGGCCGCCATGTCCCTGAGTTCAAGTCGTTTCATCTGGGCAGCATCCTTTCAGTTTCGTGGAAAAAAACAGGTTCAGAGAATCTACCGCACCGGAACGATTATTGTCAACCCTATGAATAAGAAAGTTTACATTATGATTTCATGCGCACAACCGGATGGATTCGAATGGGTACATCAGGTCTATGAAGAGAGGGTTGCTTCGCCGCTGAAAAGCGCCTGGACGTCATTCCCGCCGGGATCGACCAGCAGGCGGCCGTTGTTGTCGATGCCCACAGCCTTGCCCGTGACCTGACCGCCGCCCCCCGGGATGCTCACTTCGATTTCATGTCCCTGGAGCATATCCAGCTGCTCAAACTCGGCCGCGGTGGCCGCGAAACCTTCCTCCCTGGCCCTGCGGTACATGGTGTCCAGTTCGCTGATGAGAGCCGCCGTCAGCTCCAGGCGTGACACCTTGCGGCCCAGCTGCTCTTTCAGCGATGTGGCCCTGGCGGCCAGCGACGCCTTCCTGAACATGTTGTTGACATTAATGCCGATGCTGTCTATCACCCAGCGCACCCGGTCGAGCTCGGCCGCCATCTCCACCAGGATGCCGCCGATCTTGCGACCGCCCAGGTAGATGTCGTTGGGCCATTTGAGCTGGGGCCTCACACCGCAGACCGACTCGACGGCGCGGGCCGCGGCCAGGCCGGTGGCCAGACTGAGCAGGGGCGCCTGCGCCGGGGCGAAAGGCGGGTAAAGGATTACCGACATCGCGATCGCCTGGCCGGCCGGCGTCTCCCACAGGCGGCCCAGCCGCCCGCGGGCCGCGGTCTGCTCTTCGGCGATTACTGTGGTGCCTTCGGTAGCCCCCTTGTCGATCAGGCGGCGGGCCACTTCTACCGTGGAACCGGTGACGTCCTCGTGGAAGATACAGGAACCTATGATTCCCGTGTTCAGCAGGGGTTTTATCTCTGCGGGCAGCAGTTTGTCGGGGCGGCTGCTCAGGCGGTAACCCCGGCGGGGCGAGGCCTCGATCCGGTAGCCCCGCGCGCGCAGCTTGACGATGTGTTTCCACACCGCCGACCTGGTTATATGCAGTTTCCGGCTGATCACTTCCCCGGAAGAGTACCGCTCTTCCGAAAGCTCGTTGAGGACTCTTGACTCCACGTTCATACCTCCACCTCCAGCGAGTAATCCACTCCCGGCGCCCCCCGCGTGAGGGCTCCGACAGAGATGATGTCGACTCCTGCTTCCGCGTAATCACGGACATTATCCAGGCCGATGCCGCCGGAGGCTTCCACCACCATTCTCCCGGCCGCCTTCTTAACGCACACTGCCACCTGCTCCGGAGTCATGTTGTCCAGCAACACCCGTCCGACGCCCGCCTGGATGGCCTCTTCCAGCTGCCCAACGTCATCCACTTCCACCTCGATGTCGACTCCGCCGGCATAAGCCGCCCGCACCCGCGCCACGGCTGCCGCAACGCCACCGGCGGCTGCAATATGATTGTCCTTGATTAGCACCGCGTCGTAAAGACCCAGCCGGTGCATTTCTCCTCCGGCATCGGCCACCGCCTGTTTCTCCGCCAGGCGCAAGCCGGGCGTGGTCTTACGGGTGGCGGCGATACGGGTGGGCAGACCCTCGGTCCGGTTCACATAGCGCTCTGTGATGGTGGCGACCCCAGAGAGCCGCGAGAGGAAATTAAGCAGGGTGCGCTCGACGGTGAGAATCGAGATTATGCGCCCTTCCAGCCGCGCCACCTGGGCGCCGACGGGAATAACGTCGCCGTCGCCCACGAGCGGCAGCCAGATCAGCTCCGGGTCTACCTGCAGGCAGACTTCAGCGGCCGCAGCCATCCCTGAGACCACGGCGGCCTCCCGCGCCACCACCAGGGCGGCGCCTCTGTCATCCGGGCCGAATATCGCCCTGGAGGTGATGTCTCCGGCGGCGTCGAGGTCTTCCTCCAGGGCGAGGCTGACGATGTGCCTCAGGGCCCGCTGTCGTTCTTCCTGCTCCTTTTCAGGCATGAGTTACTGCTGCTCCTCCGCATCAGGTTTGAGACGGAAGTTGATATGGCGCTTCCAGTTGGTATCGTCGGTCTCGGGGAAATCCTCCCGCAGGTGCGCCCCCCGGCTTTCCTCCCGGAGGAGCGCGGACTTGGCGATGTGCGTGGCGACGGTGAGCAGGTTGTAAAGCTCATATTCGTCGAGGTCAGCGCTGGGGGCGGATAGCGAGGCCAGCAGCCCGCCCAGCTCCTTGAGCGCCTTTTTGAGGCCCTCCCGGCTGCGCACGGTCCCAACCTGCTCGGTCATGGTCCGCTGCAACTGCCGGCGGGTGCCGGTAACCTGGGCCGCCTGATTGCCTTTGCGGCTGGGACCCGGCAGATCAATGCT
>JAJYIN010000098.1 GCA_021790075.1 Actinomycetes bacterium
GGCGCCGGGAATGGGGTGCCCGTGGGGGCAGGTCTCCGGATTTCCCAGCTTCTCCGCCAGTTTCTCCTCAACCTGGCCGCTGATGGCGTGTTCCAGGCGGCAAGCCTCGTCGTGGACCTCATCCCAGCCCAGGCCCAGCACGTCGGTGAGCATGCGCTCGGCCAGACGGTGGCGCCGCACCAGAGTCTCGGCCGCCTCGGTGCCTTTCCTGGTGAGGATGACACCCTGTTTGCGGTCCCCCCTGATGAAGCCGTTTTCCTTCAGCCGCCGCAGCATGTCGGCCACGGTCGGCGGCGAGACGCCCATGCGCTCGGCCAGGCGGGCGGCAATCACGGGGCCCTCCTCTAGAGACATCTTGTAGATGGCCTCCAGATATTCCTCGACCGCCGGAGTGATTATGTCCGAAGTGCCGGTCATCGTGGCCCCTTTCCGGTAAACTTGATTAAAGGAATCATCGCTAGGAAATTAGACAAGTATTATATTAAAGAGTCGACCATTCTTATGCAAGTTTTGAGGTTATCATTTCGCATGCCGCCGCCGGGCGGTGCTTCAGGTTTGCGCCGGCCGCCTATATAATCTGTGAGCGGGCTGCGGCCGAGGATTGCCGCTGCGGACTGTCCCTGCGCCGGCCGGAGAATGGGACATGCCTTGAATCTGCCCGCCCGATCAGCGGGGAAGGATATGCTTGAATCTGCCTGACTACCACATACACACGCCTTTTTGCGGGCACGCCGGCGGCCGTATCGAGGAATACGTGCTGGCGGCCCGGAAGCGGGGCCTGCCGGAAATGGGATTTGCCGACCACCTGCCCCTGTTCCATATCCAGGACCGGACGCTCACCATGTCTGAGGAAGACCTGCCTGTCTACGTGGACAAGGTGCACGAGCTGCAGCGGCAGCATCCGGATTTCACCATCCGCCTGGGCATTGAAGCCGATTACATCACCACCCACCTCGGCCAGCTGGCGGCGGCGCTGGCCCGCTACCGCTTCGATTACGTCTACGGGTCGGTGCATTTCATCGGCGGCTGGGGCATCGACCAGTCCCGCTTCAAGTTCGAGTTCGAGCGGCGGGACATCAACGAGGTTTACGAAAAGTATTTCCAGCTGGTGATGGACGCCGCCCGCACCGGCCTTTTTGACATCATGACCCATCTGGACGTGGTCAAGAAATACGGCCACCGGCCCACAGTTGACATGCAGCCGCTTTATCATGAAGTGGGCGCGGCGCTGGCAAAGAGCAACGTGGCCATCGAGCTCAACTCCTCGGGATTGCGGAAACCGGTGGGCGAGATCTACCCCAGCCTGGAGATCCTCAAGATCATGCGCGAGCACGGTGTGCCCATCACCTTTGGCTCCGACGCGCACAAGCCGCCGCAGGTCTCCCAGGATTTCGACCAGCTGCTGGCACACGCCCGCGCCGCCGGCTATGAGGATTACGTCGGTTTCTCCGGCCGGGAGCGGATTCCCCGGCCGCTGCCGTGAAAACCGTCCGCTTTTGATCGCGTTTTTACGGATAAGAAGCGAGTCAACAACATGTCAGTCGGAAGACCCTGGGAGGAATAATGGCGGCCACACTGCCACTCATCTACAACCCCACCGCCGGTGGCGGCAGCGAGCACAAGGCCCGGAAAGCGGCCCGCACCCTGACCGAACTGGGGGCGGTCGTGGAAATGCTGCCGACCACGGGCCCGGGGTCGGCCATCCGGCTGGCGCAGACCGCAGCGGAGCGCGGCATCCCGCGGGTGCTGGTGGCGGGCGGAGACGGCACGCTGAACGAGGTCATAAACGGTCTGGCCGGCAGCGGCACAGAGCTGGCGGTCATCCCCACCGGCACTGCCAACGTCCTGTCAGTCGAGCTGGGAAATCCTTTCCGGGTGGAGCAGGCCGCCCGGCTGGCCTTCGAGGGCCAGAGCACCGCCGTTGACCTGGGATGTGCCCTGCTGGGAAAGAGGTGCCATTATTTCGTCCTGATGGCGGGGATTGGTTTTGACGCGCTCGTGATCAAGAACATCAACCCGGTGCTGAAGAAATCGATCCGCCGCGCCGCCTACCCAGTCTCCGGGTTGCTGACCTTCCTCCAGAAGGACCTGCCCCGGCTGTCCGTCCGCTCGGGCGGGAAGGAATACCAGGGATATTTTGTCATTGCTTCCAATTCGCGGTACTACGGAGGCAAGTTCGGGCCCAACCCCGACGCCACCATGTACGACGGCCTCCTGGACGTCTGCGTCCTCAAGGGGAAGAAGCTGCAGGAGATGATCAATTTCTGGGTGGCGGCTTTGAGGATGAACACCCTCGACGAGAGACTGGCGGATTATTTCCGCGCCGGCAGTCTTGAGATCAGCTGCGCTTCGGGGGAGCCGGTGCCGCTGCAGACCGACGGCGAGGTGATCGGCGAGTTGCCAGTGGAGCTGTCCGTGAGGCCGTTGGCGCTCCGGATCGTGACCGGGAGGGCATCTTGAAGGCGGCCGGCCGGCAGCAGGTGGCACAGTGCGGGCGCGCGGGTGGCGGGCGACGAGGATGATCGCGCCAAAAGACGGGCGGCGGCCATGATGACGCCGGCGCGGCTGCCGGTCATCATCCGGATGCTGGAACGCAAATACGGGCGGCCAAAGTGGGAACGGCGCTACGAGCCGGTGGCGGAGCTTGTATTCACCATCCTGTCGCAAAACACTACCGATATCAACGCGGAACGGGCCCTCGAATCGCTCCGGAAGGCATACCCGGTCTGGGAAGCGGTGGCAGCGGCGCCGCCGGGCGGCATCGCCGCTGCCATCCGCGGAGGCGGGCTGGCGGACGCCAAGGCCGGCTACATCAAGGAATCGCTCAAGGGAATTCTGACGGAGCAAGGCAATCTCTCCTTTGACTTTCTGCGGGAGATGAGCGATGCGCAAGCCATTGATTACTTGACAAAATTTAAGGGTGTGGGAATCAAGACCGCTTCCTGCGTGCTTTTGTTCGCGCTGGGGCGGCCGGCGATGCCGGTGGACACGCATGTGTTCCGTGTCGCCCGGCGGCTCGATTTCCTGGGCGGCGGCGGGCGCGGGGCGGCGCACCGCATCCTGGGCGCCATCACGCCGCCGGAAGACGTCTACAGCTTCCATGTGAACCTGGTCCGTCACGGCCGCCAGGTGTGCAAGGCGCGCACGCCCCTGTGCGACGAGTGCGTGGTGGAGCCCTTGTGTCCGTCGAGCAGGTCGGGAGTACCCTGCATCAGGCTGAAGGGCTAAGATTCCATCTTGAAAGGTATGTGCTGCTGCGCCGGCTGCAAAGGCCTCGCAACGGACAACTTTTTAAGATGGACTCTAGAGCATCTCGCTGGCTTCAATGATGATCCGGCTCAGCTCGGCCATCCTCAGGTTGCGCTTCGAGCTCTGTTTCTGCATGAAACGGAAAGCGTCGTGCTCCGAGAGCCCGTGTTTCTCCATGATGATGCCCTTGGCGCGCTCGACGAGTTTGCGCGTCTCGAGCGCCTCTTTGAGGGAGCCTACCTCTTCCCGCAGGAGCTGAAGCTCGTCGAAGCGGGACTTGGCCAGCGTCAGGACCGGCTTCAGCGAGTCCTCGCTGACCGGTTTTGCCAGGTATGCCGCCACACCGATCTCGTCCGCCTCACGGATGAGTTCCTCATCAGTGAATGCTGTCAGGACCACAACCGGCACCCGCTGGTCCGCCAGGATGGCGCCGGCCGCTTTCAGTCCATCCATCCCGGGCATCCTGATGTCGGTGATGATAAGGTCTGGATTCGTCTCCTGTGTCAAGCGGACGGCCTCCGCGCCGTCGCGCGCCTGCGCCACGACCTCGTGGCCGAGAGTTTCGAGAGTCGCGACCAGGCCGATGGCGACCAGCGCTTCATCCTCGGCGATCAGTATCCGCAGTCTATCCATGGGCATCCTCCGGCAAATCAGCAGTTTGCCCGCCATCGGGAGCAGCCGCAACCGGAAAGCTGATGCGGACACCGTAGCCGTTTCCTGGCAGCTTCTCAAGTTTGCCGCCCAGGTCCATCGAGACCAGGCTGTCGATGATCCGGGTGCCGAGGCCGCCGGAGCCCCCAGCCTCTCCCTCCTGCGCGCCGGCGCCGTCGTCGCAGTAATCAATGCGCAGCCGCGACCCCTCCCGCGCGATGCCTATCCTGATCCGGCCCTCGCTGCGGCGCGCAAACCCGTGCTTGACGCTGTTTGTCGCCAGTTCGTTGATGATCAGGGCCACGGAGACCGCCCGTCTGGCCGGCAGCATGATATCCTCGCCTTTGATATCAAGATTTACTTTTGTTGTTGATGCCTGCAGCGTCGGCTGGCAGACAGTAAGTATCAGCCGCGTCAGGCGCACCTCGTCCCTCAACTCGCCGGCCAGCAGCCGGTGCACCTGCGCGATACTGCCGATACGGGCGATGTTGTCCCTGATCATCGCCGCGCTTGTCTCATCCCTGCTGTGCGCCAGCTGCATCGAGAGCATGCCCGAGACGGCCGCCAGATTATTTGTGATGCGATGCTGCACCTCGCGCATAAGAATCTCTATCTGCCGGCCGCGCCGCTGAGCGAGGCTGTAGAGCCCGGCGTTCTCGACCGCCACGCCGGCCAGGGCTGTGATGTTGAAAAGCAGCAGCGCTTCGTGCCCGCTGAGCGGCCGGCGGCCTTCGACAACGATAGCCAGCAGGCCGCGCAAGGTTCCATCCTGTCCGGCGATCGGCACAGCGATCTGCGTCTGCGCCGCCCTGAGGCCGGGTAGAGCCATGGCCTGGTCAAATAGCCCTTTCCGGGACTCGACCGGCGCGGAATCGGAAACCCGGCCGCGCATGAAGAAGGTCTGGCGGCCAGGCATCCTGTTCCTGTCCGCCTCATCCATGGGGATGAGCACCGAAACCTGCCAGCCGTTCCTGCCCATGTCGGCCAGCAGCGGATGGCGGGCACCCAGCGTCTGGATGCCCTCCTTCCCCTGCCAGTCAAGAGCGACGGCCAGCGAGAGATCGGTGGTTCCGCCTGACCGCGGCTCTGTCCAGATAGCGCCGGCGCTGGCGCCGACGAGCGGCAGTGACAGCAACAGGACATTGTGGAGCAGTGCGTTGACATCAAGGATAGATGTGATAGCTCGCGATATGTCGAACAGCGTGTTGATCTCCAGATCCTGGCGGACGACCTCCTGCTCGAGCTGCAAGGCGCCCGCTTCCACCTCGGCCTGCGAGACGCGGTACATGCGCGTCATCCGGTTGAAACTGCCTGCCAGCACCGCCAGCTCGTCATGCCCGCCTGGGGACGGCAGTTGATAGGAGAGATCACCTGCGGCAATCCGCTCCGTGGCTTCCGTAACCTGCTCGACCGGCCGGCTCATGGCCCTGGCCAGAAAGTGGGCGATAAACAGCCCGACCGCGAAAGTGAGGACAGCCAGACCCAGGAGTCCATTGGCCGTGCCGGCGCCGGATTTGCCCGCGTCCCTCAGCATCACGACCATCGTCCCTCCCCCCGGCGCGGCCGCAACCGCGGACGGCAGCGGCAGGTAAGACGTGAGTTCGCCCGTGTCCTGCTGGCTGCTGACCGGTTGACCTTTTGTCAGCTTTCGCAGCTCATCCGGCGCCAGGGTGGTTACCGGTCCGCTATTCGAACCGGGCGTAGCCGACGGTATTGTCAATCTTCCATCTGAGGTCAATAGGAAAAATCCGGCCGGCGCGCCAGGATGGCCCACAGACGCTCCCATATCAGAAAGCCTGACGGTGACCATGATGAAGCCCATGTCACCCTCATGGTTCCGGACAGGCGAGACCGCGAAGGCCTCGGGCGCGCCGTCGATGAAGGCGGCGCCGCTGACGGCGCCTGATGAACCCCGCGGCGCCGCGATGGAAGCAGGCAGCGCCTCCGGCCGCGCGAAGTAAGTCGCGACAGCCCCGTAATCGCCGGCGGCCCCGCCGGGCCCCAGCTCCATGCGCCGCCGCGCGATTATCTGCCGGGCCAGGCCGGAATCGGCGGCGGCAAGATTAACCACCGCCAGCGCACGTTCCTGGCGGCGGTCGAATTCGATCTGCGTGTCGCGCACCGACGATTCCGCCAGCGCGGCCTGCTCGCGCTGCGTCGCTTCACGGGTGCCGCGCCATGCGAAAGCGACACTGACCGCCAGGATGGCGGATGCCAGCACGAGATACGAGAGCATGAACTTGAGATGCAGGGGGAAGAAGCGCCGGGCGCGCGGAAACATGAGGCCCGGGTTGCTCATGCTCGCCATTGCGTCCATGACAGTGTGACGTGGAGATACCCGGTCAGGTCCGCGCGTTCCAGATATTGCGAGCACTTTTCATGTAAACGCTCAAAGCGAGAAAGAGGCACATGGCGCCGATCAACGGCAGCAGGGCCAGTCCGGCCGTGGCAGGATCGAGGCCGAAAATACTGCCGCTGACTCCGGCCGGAGAAAGGCGAGGGCCGGAGCCTTCGCCCGCTGCCGCAGCGTCCCTGTTTTCGCCCTGCGCCGATATGGCGCCTGCCTGGCCGCCGCCGGCGTCAGTGCCGGGCGCGCTGATGAGCGAAGGTGCAGACGAGTGATCCGTCCCGCCCGCGGAACCATCGCCGGGTGGACCGGGAAGAGTGCCGCCGCCGGGTGGCGACGAGCCCGTGGAGCCTGGTAGCGATATGCCGCCGCCCGTCAACTGGTTGGGATTGATGCCGGGAACGGTCAACGTTATGCCGGGTTGCGGCAGTTGCAGCGGCAGACCCAGCCCATTGACATCCTGTACGGTCTGGTCGAGCGTGCTGCCCACATCGACGGGCGGAGTAGACGGCAGAGTGATGGTGCCTGAGCCGAGTGACGAGACCGTGTTGCTCACAGAGCCGAGTGTGCCGGCGGCGGCCCCCTGCACGGTTTGCGTGACCGGGGTGACGGTATTGGCCAGGGATGAGATCGTGTTGGAAACAGGGGTGGTCTGATCCTGCCCGGCAAGAAGGGTAACGGCGGCGGCTTGCCCAGGCCATGAGAACATGATGACGCTAACAGCACATGCGCCGGCGGCCGCCAGGAAACGAAGTTCTCTCACGATGCCCAAAATTCCATCACCCCAGTTCGACCGGAGTTACATCCGGTCATAAATCTTCTTTTTCGGCTAGTTATGATGCCGGCCGCGCTCAGACGCGCCCCTGGTCCGCTGGCGCCGCAACCGGGTGTAACTGGGGATTTAAATAACTTTAGCGCCTTTGATGCCCGACTTCAACTGTTTCTTGCACGGGATGAAAGGAGCAAGAGGCCGGCCAGCACGACCGCCAGAAAGATCGCCCACAAAGCAAGCCGCATCGAGGACGGGAAATAATCCGGCAGCCAGGATGTCAACGCGATCATGTTGCTGTGTGTCCAGTCCCTGATCGACGTTCCCCAGACCGCTGCGGGAAGGTAGCCGGCCAGCAGCCCCGGAAAAGCCGCCAGCGCAGAAGTGTATCCCAGCCCCAGACGCGCATAAGTCCTGAATTCACAGCCGATCATCATTACGCTGCCCATGGCCAGAAGAGGGGCGCCGGCAACGTGCCCGATGTGCAGGCCGCCGCCATCCGCGATCGCCTGTCCCGGGTCCGCCGGCATCCCCCTAATCAGCCAGTAGACGAGCGCCCCGGCACCAAACAGGAATACGGCAATCAACCAACCGCGCAGAGCGCCAGCTTTCCTCAGCGAACGGATCGTCGCTTCGCGCAGTCCCAGCTGCGCAAGAAAGCGGGGAGATGACGCTACGCAATCGGGCGTCAGGAGTGCCCATTCCACACCGAATCCGCTGCGGGCGATGACAACCCCGACGATCGCGCCTACGGCAATCGGCGCCGGCCCGCCGGTACCTGCCAGCGCCGCGGCGGCCACCAGGATGGCCGCTGCCGCGAAGC
>JAJYIN010000099.1 GCA_021790075.1 Actinomycetes bacterium
TACGCCGCCCGCGACGCGGCCCACCGCAAGATCGTCGAACTGATCGACGCCGGCCGGGAGCTGCCGTTCGACCTGAATGGACAGGTCATCTACTACGTCGGACCGACCCCGGCCTCACCGGGGCGCTCCACCGGCTCCGCCGGGCCGACGACCGCCTCGCGAGTGGACGTCTACACCCCCAGGATTCTGGCCCGCGGTGTGCGGGCGCTCATCGGCAAGGGGGACCGCAGCCCGGAAGTCGCCGCCGCTCTCAGGGAAAACGGCGCTGTCTACCTGGCGGCGGTGGGGGGAGCCGGCGCCCTGCTGGCCGGGCACATCCTGGCGGCGGAGCCGCTCGCCTGGCCGGAGTTGGGCCCGGAGGCGGTCTACCGGCTGGAAGTCCGCGATTTTCCGGCCGTCGTCGTCATAGACACCGAAGGCGGCAACCTCTACGAGACAGGCCGGGCCCGCTACCGCCGGACATAACGGCAACCAGTCAACCAGCTCCCGGTCGACGAAACCGGCCCTAAGGGCAATCCGTTTTATCATGCAACATTTCCACTCTCCCGCATGAATCACTTCCATTAAATTCATGAAGCATATTGATTACGTCGATCGCCTGAGCAAACTGACAAATTCAGATTATTTTTGTATACTAATTGTGCTTCTTTGTGAGTTGCCAGTTCGGTAGGACGAATAAGCGGACGTTATTTAGCAGTGGAAATGGTGCCGCCGCTCGTCTCCCGGGCGCTGTGCCCGGGGGACAGCGGGTGGCGACACGACAATTATTCCAGCGAGCTATGCCAAACGAGACCGTCCTCATCGTTGATGACGACCCGGAAGTCCTTCACCTCACGAAGGAATGTCTGGCCACGGCCGGCTACCGCGTGCTGACCGCGGTCGACGGCTCCGCCGCCAAGCAGATTGCCCGAGACGAACGCCCCGACGCCATCATCCTCGATGTCGACATGCCGGTGGCGAGCGGGCTGGAGATCTGCAAGTCGCTCAAGGGTGACAGCAACCTCAAGGATATACCGGTCATCTTCATTCATGAGAAGCCCAATACCGAAGACAAGGTGGCCGGTTTCGAGCTGGGGGCCCATGATTACGTGGCCAAGCCCTTTGACAGGGAGGAGCTGCTGGCCAGGGTAGGCGCGGCGATCCGGGTCAAAGTGGCTGCCGATCAGTTACGGCGCAGGAATTCGAAGCTGGAAGCCCTGGCCAAGCACGTGCGGGCGGCGGTTCAGCATTACGAGCAGCCACATCCGCTGGCGGCGGTCGGGGCTTCGTTCGAGGAGGAATTCGACAGCGGCGACGGTAAGGTTATCATGAGGCTTACCCGGCGCGAGCTGGAAATCCTGCAGTTGCTGGCCAGAGGCCTCAACAACGATGTTATCTCAAAACAGCTCTATATCAGCCCCACGACCACGCGCAACCACATTCAGAACATCCTGGGGAAGCTGGGAGTCCACAGCAAGCTCGAGGCTGTGGCTTATGCGGTCAGGGCCGGCTACGTCGACTTTGTCGGCTGATATTAACGACATATACGGCATATTAGGCGTGATCCCAGACTCGATGCGGTCATTACCCAGGCTTCTAGTCATTCTGCATCAATCAAATAGTGAAAATGCACTATAGACTGGCCCCTTTCTAGAGGGTATGATGCTAACTAACTTACTTACTTTTGCGTTACGGGCTTGATCGCCCCCCTTGGAAGGCCCAGATCTCTCAGTCGGGGCTTTCTCTATGGCGTTTTTCCAAGGGTTGGAAAGCTGGTTCGACGCGGGCTTTCCGGCAGCAGGGACAGGAATCGTCACAAAAAAATCGGCGCGGGGTAGGAGCCGCGCCGATTTTGTTTTGACACTTGCTCGGGGGCAAGTGCCAAAAACTCATTCCCACCGTTACCCAGACGTGGTAGAAGGGGATGGATAATAATAAACCTTAGCCAATCATAATTTTTAAGGTCATGTTTGGGGAGAGTCAAAAGGGGACTTGATGGGGGGCAGGTGGGGCCGTTTCCTCAGCCGGGCCCATTGTTTCCAGCGAGTTGAGGATGGCGCGCAGGCGGCTCTTCAGGTCGCTGGAGCTTTTCTCCAGTCCCTGCAGGCGTTTGGGGTCGAGCTGCTCGTAGGTATCCCCGCCGTCCCGCCACGAGTCGATTTCAGCCGCCAGGCTGCTCACCAGCGAATGCAGCTGCCGGTGGGTTTCCGCGGAGAGGCGTTCACGCTGGCGGATTAAAGCATGGTCAATGGCGCGCAACTGCAGGTTCTGAAGCCCGAGGACGAACTCGCCCGCCAGGCCGGCCGTAAGGGCCAGGATGAAGAAAATGGTCACATGCTGCAGCATGGGCTCGTAGCGGGCGCCCAACGTGCCGGCGCCAATGGCCCATGCCGGCAGTATCGTCTGGACCATCAGCAGCGCTGCGGCCAGCACTGCGGTGACCGCCAGGTTGCCCAGGCTGCCCAGGAAGAGAGCGTTCATAATGATCGAGACGCCCATGTAAAGAGGGAAGAAGTAAGTCAGGCCGGCGCGCACCGAGACGTAGACAAGGCCCGCGAATATCAGCTGTTCGAACACCAGCAGCCACGGCCGCCAGGAAAAGATGCGGTAAAGCGGACCGCGCCAGATCACCCAGGCCAGGCAGTCGGCCGTGAGCGCCAGGGTGACCGCCACGAGGGGGATGCTCAGCGTCTGGCCGGCCGGCTGGAGGAAGAGCTGGATCATGGTCCAGACATACATGGCCGCTCGCAGTCGCACCAGGTACCGGTAGATGCCGCTGCTGGACTGCTCGGGATCGTAATCAAGCAGCCTGCCGATGAAATCGGAGCCGCCACGGGTTTCCATTTCCAGTGAGACTGTGGTGCCCCCGCCCGGATTGTCCCTGACCTCAAGCTTCCCCTTGATGAGCTGTGCCCGCTCTGCCATTGTCTCCATCCCTAGGCTGCCCTGCCGGAGCCGCGAAGCCAGCCTTTTCTGGTCAATGCCGGAGCCATGGTCGCGCACCTGGATTTGAAGCCGGCCCCGCGCCTTCCCCACCAGGACCTGCGCCTGGTTTGCACCGCTGTGCAGGGCGGCGTTGGTGACCGCTTCCCGGATGATCGAGTAGACTTCCCGGTGCACTTCCGGACTCAGGTTGACCTGGCCATTTTTGACCCGGTTACTGGGAAGTGACAGATCCAGCTCGAAGCCGCCCGCCGCTATTTCATCCCTGAGGCGGCCGAGGGAGTCAGCCAGGGTGCCGGAAACCTGCTCATCCAGGCCGGTTAGCAGGCGCTCGAGGACGCCGTAGGCGCGCCGGTAGCCGTCCGCCAGGAAGATGTAAACACGGTCCAGTCCCGCCGGGTCCCCCTTGGCCAGGCTCTGGATGCGGAAATGAAGCCCGCAGAGGGTGTTGCCGAGGTCATCATGAAGGCGCCGGCGGTAATCGCGGCGCTGCTCTTCCAGATAGCTGTCCAGCTCCAGAGCCGCTGCCCGGCTGATCACGGCGGAAAAACCCACGAAGCCGATTCCCCAGAAGTAATAAAGCGCCAGGCTGCCCAGCTCGTTGGGGTTGCTGAACACCAGCCACGGTTCCTGGCCGATGGTCCAGCCTGCCATGAGGAATGCCACGCTGAGAAAGACGGTCGCCGGCAGCGCCTCCCGCAGCCTTGCGGTCGGGCGGGCCAGCAGGCTGGAAAAGGAAAAGAACGCCATCACGAAGATCAGCTTCTCGTCATTGGCCATCATCAGAAAGGCGGCGCAGACGCATACGTCGACGACGTGCAGATACGGTCTGCCGGAAGCCCGGGTGCGGGTGGCGAGCAGGTAGAAGACGCCGGTGTACGCCAGCGCCAGGAACATCAGCAGGAAGCCATGGGAGAGCGGCTGCGTGAAACGCCCCGGCCGCACCAGCGCCACCTCGGGAATCTGCACGAGGACGAGGACCCGCCAGAGGATCACCCACCATTGCACTTTCAGGTACCGCTGGCGGTAGCCCGATTCGCCTATCAACTGGGGGCTCTCCAGCGAACGCCGGATTCTTGCAATCAGAAGGTAAATTCGCCGGAAGGCTGCCGGCCTGCTGGGTCTGGTTTTAGCCAAGCTCGTACTTATCCAAACAGGAGCTTATCCAAACCAGTTCTCTCGCACGGAATGGGCAATGGCTTCAGCCCGGTTGCGCACCCCCAGCTTGCGGTAGATGGATGTGTTGTCCCGGCGCACTACCCGGACACTGATAAACAGTTTACGGGCGATCTCCTCATTGGTGGCGCCGCCGACCACCAGTCTGAGGACTTCCCATTCGCGCTCGGTGAAGCCATGCGGCAGCCCCTGGGGAACGCCTTCCTTCAGTTTCCGCCATAGAGCCGCCTCCAGTTCCGGCCTCAGCGGCGGCCGGCCTCCCGCATGGACTACGGCGAGCGCCTCGGCGATCTCATCCAGGTCACTGTCCTTGACCAGGTATGCGTCGGCGCCTGCCTGGTTCGCCTGAAAGACGTCGTCTGGCCGGTTGGAATAGGTGAGCACGACAATACGGGCCTGGGGGTTCACCTCGCCCGCGTAACGGATCAGCTCCAGGCCGTCCCCCACTTCCGGCATGTTCAGATCCGTTACCAGGATATCGAAACCGCCCTTTTTGATCTCCTCCCGGGCCTGCGACACGCCGGTGGCGGTTCCGATGATATCCAGCTTTTCATACTGATTAAGACCTGCAGTCAATCCTTCCAGCACCACCGGATGGTCGTCGACCAGCATGATTTTGATTACGCCGTCATTCATCGATTAACAGTCGCCGCCATTTTTCCGAAAGAGGAGCGATAACACTGACGCCGTTGGGAAGGGAATCAGCGAACCTGTCGACCAACCACGCATACACGCATAGGCAGGGGTTGCCTGAATGGCGCCGCCGCCTGCAGGCGGAGCGCCCCTCAGATCCAAGTGCACAAGTTCGCTCAACCCGGCTCCTACCGTTGTCAAAGAACACCTGAAAGCGGAGGCGCCCTACCGATTACAACTCCGCCGGGCAAATTGAAGGTAACCCATATTAATGGCATTTTTGGCCGTTCGTCAACCGAATGCACTCATGGGGTTGTTGAAAATGGAAGCAGAACGCGGGTGCGCGGGCAGCAAGGACGGACAATCCTGCAGATAATTTTCCGGAAGCGCAACTGTTTGTAGACAAAATTAACAATTTTTTGGGATAATCTGAAACAGCATCGTGGCAAGTCTTTCCTACCAAAAGAATCCACGCCGCGAAAAGAAGTGGAGCGGCATCCTGTTACTGGGCGGCATCCTGGTTTGTGCCCTGGCCCTGCGGCTTCTCAGGGCCAGTTCCGACAGCCTCTGGTATGACGAGCTCTATTTCATCTGGGCCAGTAAACACTCGCTGGGCCCGATGATCAATGAGGTGCTGGCCTCGGGGCACCCGCTGGGATATTTCCTGGTGGAGCATTTCTGGGTCAAATTGGGCTCGGGTGAGGTCTGGGACCGCCTGGTTTCCCTGACTGCCGGGATGGTCACCGTCGGACTCATATATCTGACGGGGAAGGAGCTCTTTTCCCGCCGCGCCGGCTTGCTGGCGGCGGCCCTTGCCGCGGTCTCGCCTTTCCTGATCTGGTATTCCGCTGACGCGACGGACTATTCCTTCCTCATCGCGGCTTCGATGGCCTCTTTCCTATTCCTCATCCGGAGCATCAACCGGGGCGGCTGGACCAACTGGGGCTTGTACGTCCTTTTCACTTATCTGGCCCTGTTTTTCCATTATTACGCCGTATTCCTGCTGTTGGCGGAGCCACCCGTCTACTTCCTCTTGCGGCGGCGCGGCCTGCGTCCCTGGCTGTTGAGCCAGGGTATCCTGGTTTTGTTACTGATTCCCTGGACGCTTCTCAACCAGGGAGCAAGTTCCTGGGTTTACCTGACCTTCCCTGATTTGAGATCACTGATCGGCTCGGTGGGAAAAGCATGGCTGGTGCTGCTGGAGGGTTACCGTCAGGAATCCGAGGGCGGCGCCGCCGTGATGGAGCTGAGCAACCTCAAAGTCGTTCTTTATCCGCTCATTTACCTTGCTTTTCTGGGATTATTCCTGCTGGCGCTGCGCCGGAAGACAGTCATCAACCGGAAACATCTGGCGCTGGTGGTTTTTTCCGTCGTGCTGGTATTGGGTCCCGCAACGGTGCAGGTCGTCAACAGCGATTATGTCGGCGGCCGTTTCGTCGCCATGGCTGCGGCGCCTCTACTGCTCCTGCTGGCCGGCGTCCTGGCGACCCAGAGCCGGAGGATAGTCATGCTGGCAGGGTTGTCAGCCATCGCGGGACTGCTGGGCTTCACCATCCTGCAGCAGACCCATTCCTTCCATCATGACTGGCGGGGCATCATGGCGACGATCCGGGCCAACGCCGGACAAGACGACCAGATACTTTGCTTCCCTCTCTATCACTGTGTCGTCGCTGAAGATTTCTACCTCCACAACCAGGTCCCCTTGAGGGGCGGCATTCTTGCCAATAAACAGACCTATATCTACCGGAAGGACAATATGTGGAACGGCTATGCGGGTTCATCCATGCCTCCCGACCTGATGAATGACCAGGAGTTGGCCAGCTGGCTGTCCCGGGATCTGTCCGGGGTCGACAGGGTCTGGCTCATCGGCGGCGTGGGATCGCTGGGTTACTATCCCTCAACTGCTGGGATCGAACGGAACCTGCCCCCCGGTTGGCGGCTGAAGAAGGATTGGCGGTTCGATCCGCTGGAAGTCAGGCTCTATGAGCGGTGTGGCGGCTCGGAGGCTCCGGACTGCCCGGCAGTGGGCGGCGCCTAGTCGTGTTCATACGCGGCTTCGATTTCAGATTCGTCTTCCTCGTGGATGTTTGTTATTACGCAACAACATGCGTAATGAATCCGATAATTACTCCTCCCGCCACGCCAATACCTATGATTGGCAAATTGCAGTTCTGCCGGCCGCCGCCAAAAGACTCTGTTGACGATAAAATTCTTCGCTCAGAGTCCGAACCCTGTTTGGTGTCAGGATTTTCGGCGCGGAAAATGACGCGCTGGACGGCGGATTGTCATAGACAGTGTCCGGCACGCAGCGCCTGCCGCTGAACGCTACGGACCGGGATAATTGTAGTTCGTGCCGCAGGCGTCATTGGCCGAGGCCTGGACGGTGACCTTGAAGTAAGCGACACCCTCCGGCACGTAGTAATCGAGCTGACTTGTGACAGAACCGCCTGGAGCTATGTCGCCGAGACTTGACGGCAGCGCCGTCATGACCGTGACGCCTTCGGTGGCCGGAGAACCCGTGATGGATGCGTTAAAGGCATCGGCGCCCGACGCATTGCTCACGCTGTACCCAAGCGAAAGCTTTCGTTCCAGATAATCAGCGTAGCTTGCCCAGAATGCTCTTCTTTTTTGTTGGTGGCCGGTCTGGTGCCGGTTCTAGAGTAGATGACGTGCTGAGGGAGGCGGCAGAGCTGGCCCGGCGGCTGGTAGAAGAGGCGGCAGATAGCAAAAATGTGGTCAAGAAAAGTCCTATTCGCAAGGAAGATCAAACGGACGGACGAATTAGGCTATGGGGAAGAGCCCCGGGCCAGGAAAGATTTCGCCGAGAACACCTCTGCCAGATGGGGAAACTGTGCAAAACGCTTTCTTTGACCGGAGGTTCAGACCATGAAAGTAGAGTATTTTGAAGATACCGATACGCTCTATATCGAATTTCGCAAGCCGCAGACAGCAACCGAAACTCGCGACCTGGACGAAAATACATTGATTGATGTAGGCCCGGACGGGCGGGTTAGCGGCATTGCTATTGAACATGCCAGTGAACAAACCGATGTTTCACAGCTACTGCTT
>JAJYIN010000100.1 GCA_021790075.1 Actinomycetes bacterium
CGGCGACCGGCAGCGCCTCGATCTGCATGGCCTTCGCCGCGCTTGCCAGCCAGCTGCTGCCGACCCGGCGCGCCGCCATCACCTGGGCCGCAGGCGCCTTGGGGGCGATGTTCCTCATCAGGGCGCTGGCGGATACGGTCGCCTCGCTCGGCTGGCTCCGGTGGGTAACGCCGCTCGGCTGGATCGAGATACTGCATCCCATCGTTGGCGGCCAGCCGGGGGCCTTGATCCCCTGGGGGGCGCTGGTTGTCATCCTGTCTTTTCTGACCATCGTCCTCGCCGGCAGGCGGGACCTTGACTCCGGTTTCCTGCCGTCGCGCGACACGGCGCCGGCCCGTACCCGGCTGCTGGGAGGCCATCTTGGTCTCAACATCCGCCTGAACCGGCTCACCCTCCTGGGCTGGCTGCTGGGGATAGGCGTCTGGAGCGCGCTGTTCGCCTCCGTTATCAAGACCGCCGCCGAGGCGCTCAGCGAGTCGAGCGCTTTCACCGGATTAATGGGAAGCCTGGGGGCACAGAACCACCGGGTAGTCGAGAGCCTCTTCGGCTTTGCCTTCTTTTTCATCGCCATCGCGATGGCGATGTACGCTGCCTCGCAGGCCGGCGCCACCCGCGAGGAAGAAGCCCGGGGATACGCTGACAACCTGCTGGTGCGGACAGTTTCCCGTTTCCACTGGCTGGCGGGCCGGGTGGCCGTTGCCATCGCCGGGCTGGTGGCGCTGGGCCTGGCCGCCGGGTTTTTCACCTGGGCGGCGTCAACCTGGCAAAACACCGGCGTCGGCCTGCCCCGGCTGATCGAAGCCGGCCTCAACCCGGTGGCGCCGGCGATTTTCATCCTCGGCCTGGGGACCCTGGTCCACGGGCTGGCACCGCGCCTGGTGCCGGCAATCGCCTACGGCGTGATCGCCTGGTCGTTCCTGGTCGAGATGCTGGGGTCGGTAATCAGATCCCCGTTCGTCGTTGACCTGTCGGTCTTTCATTACATGGCGCTGGTGCCGGCGGCGGATATCAGATGGGACAGCACGGCAGCGCTTCTGGGCCTGGGCCTGGGCGCGGCCCTGCTGGGCGCCGCCTTTTTCAACCGGCGGGACCTGGCAGGCCAGTGAGGCGCCTGCCGCGCTGCGCCGCCTGAATCACTCCTCTTCCTCTTCCATCTCCGTGAAGACTTCGTGCAGGCGCTCCTTCATCTCTTTCTTGTGCTTCCAGATCTCCTTTTTCATCTTCATCTTTTCTTCGGCCATGTCAACCATTTCCTGGGCGACCGCGTCGAGCTTCTCGCCCCAGCGCTCTTCGATCTTGGCCTTGGTCTTTTCGATGAGGAGCTTCTTGACCGCCTTCTTGACTATTTTCTTGTGGCCGTAGGCGCCGTATCCTGCTTCCGCGGCCCCGGCGCCGTGCCCCGCGCCGCATACGGGACAGGTGTGATAACCCTTCTTCATGCCCCAGTATCCGCCGTGCCCGTATCCACCATAGCCGTGACAACAGTGTCCATGTTCCATGCCGCAAGTCATTGCCGCACCTCCGAAATAGTAAAGGAATGTACCTCCCGAACTTTCCCCCGGCTTCGGGGTCCGAAACATGGGGAAAGAAGGAGGTTTCCACGGGCCTGGTTAATGTCCTGAAATATGGGAAGCTTTTGGAAATATGAGACATTTGTCGTTATAATGAATGACAAATGACGGAAACCGGTTTTTTTGGAGGTTTGCTCAGATGGGTTACGTTCAGGTGGAAGAAGTCCTGGGGGGTGAAAAAGTCCTGGGACAGAAAATCAGAAGCATCAACGACCTCGTGGAACTGGGCAGGCATGGAATCAGAAAAAGCGCCCTCCGGCATCTTGCCGCCAGTATGTCGCTGACCTGGAGGGACATGGCAAAATTACTGCCCATCACTGAGAGAACCCTGCAAAGATATCAAACGCAGAAACTGCTGAGCCAGGTGGTCAGCGAGCAGGCATTGCAGCTGGCCGAGGTGGTGGCAACAGGAATCGATGTGTTCGAGGACCGTGATAATTTTCTTGCCTGGCTGTCGCTGCCGTGCGCGGCCCTGGGCAACAGGAAGCCGATGGAATTGCTGAATTCGCGGTTTGGCATGGAACTGGTTATCGATGAGCTGGGACGGATCTCTCATGGCCTCCCGGCATAATGAAATTATTCCGGATAGCCAAAGCTGATCAAATCGGCGCGGATAGATGAGGCTGTTCCGGATAGCCAAAGCCCGGCACATCGGTGACCTGACCGGCGAGGGCGCCCGCCTGTTCGGCAACCGCTGGAACCAGAAAGGCATCCCGGTGATATACACCTCGGAGAACCTGTCGCTGGCGGCGCTGGAATACCTTGTCCACATGCCGCTGGTGCTGGCTCCGCCCCACCTGAGATACCGGAGCTTTGACGTGCCTGATGACGTGAAGATCACGAAATCCGGGGTGAAAACCCTGCCGGCAGGGTGGGACGCAATGCCCTTTCGTGAGGAAACGGCCCGCATTGGGAGCGCCTGGGCCCTGTCCGGCAAGACTCTCATGCTGCGCGTGCCGTCGGTGATGGTCCCCGGGGAACATAATTTCCTCATCAATCCCCTCCACGCCGACTTCAGGAAAATCAGGACCGGCCGGCCAAGGCCTTTCCGTTTCGACGAGCGCCTGCTGAGGCGCAAGACGGGCTCCGGCAAGAAATGATCCAGTGGCTGGCGTCCCTGCCGTAAATTAAATGAATATCACCTTTCGGCGATTATTCAACAAAGCCCCTGCTGATAAGTGCTTGGCAGCCTTCGGCGATTATTCAACAGCGATCGAATACACCGGGTGCAGCTCGTTCCATCCGTGCTCAGCATCCAGCACGTAATCGCCAATCACTCTCACGTGTTCGCCCTTTTTGGGAATGTAAACCGAATACGTGAACCCGGCGCAGGCATCCTTGGCGTCTTCCTGGGTGACGTTGTTCTGGCATACGGGCTCCAGCACCAGGTCGCCGTGCTGACCGCCGATGTTCTTTTCATTGATCATGGAGCCATATTGGGGGTCAAGCGCTAGCCGGATGTGATAGTCACCGTCCGGCTCTTTCTTCACCGCCGCCACCGTGCCCGTGACCGTTTGGCAGTCCGCGATCCGGTGCAGGCGCTGGGGATGATAGACATGATTCCAGAGGCTCTCGTCACAGGCTGAGGGAGCCGGCGCCGGAGCCGGAGCGGGGGCTGGAGCCGGCGGAGTAGGACTGACAGCAGGAGGCGCAGGGCTTGGCGCCGGCGGAGCCAGGCTGGCCACCGCCGGACCGGTCGCCGTCGATGAAATGGTTCCGGTTGAAGAGACCCGGGCCGCATCAGCGCACCCGCCGGCCACCAGCGCAGCCAGAATGGTCAAAAGGAAAAAATATCTCAAGCGTGACAAGCGCAAACAATAACCTTTCCGCCCAAAGGTCAGGAAGGTTATTTTACTGCTTCTGTTAAAGGAAGTACATCAACAAACTTTCCAACTATGAGGCCGGCCTGGCTCCGATGACGCGGTGATTTCAGGGACAGGGAGCCAATATCGGCGCTCGTAAGCGTGCGCGTCAGGCTCTTGATTTAATTGCTGATTTAGACTAGTCTAAGACTAGTCTATTTCCCACTCAGGAGCACCATCATGCCCAAAGTCGGCGCTTATGAAGCAAAAACGCATCTGCCTAAATTGTTGGAACGGGTAAAAAAGGGGGAGCGGTTCGTGATTACCAAGCATGGACAGCCAGTGGCGGAACTGGTTCCCGTTTCGGGAAGCGAACCCGAGCGGACCAAAAGAGCGATCGATGATTTGAAGGACTTCCGAGCCGACCTGATGCAGCGCGGAGTGCGATTGAGGGATCTGTTGGACAAGGGGGAAAGCATCCGCGACCTGGCCCACAAGGGACACCGCTTCTAATGTCTTTCATTCTTGATTGCTCTGTGGCGCTGACCTGGGTTCTTCCAGATGAAGGCCGGCAGCAACATTCGATGGAATTGCTGCAGAGACTGGAATCGGAAGGAGCCGTCGTGCCCGAGATTTGGCCGCTGGAGATGGCCAACACCCTGCTGGTAGCCCGGCGCCGTCGCAGGCTGATGGAGAGAGATGTCGCGCGCGCAATCGATGACCTCGCCGCGCTTCCAATAATAGTTGACCAGGAGACTCACCGGCGGGCTTTTGAGATGACATTTTCGCTGGCAAATAAATACAAGCTCTCTTCT
Organism: Actinomycetes bacterium; assembly: GCA_021790075.1. Lineage (GTDB taxonomy): Bacteria > Actinomycetota > Thermoleophilia > BMS3ABIN01 > BMS3ABIN01 > JAJYIN01. The sequence goes on from JAJYIN010000100.1 coordinate 4,189, forward strand.
TATGACGCGGCTTATCTGGAGCTGGCCCAGCGCAGCCGTCTGCCGCTTGCGACCCTGGATAAAAAGCTGCGCTCAGCATGCAGGGCTGCCGGAATTGAACTGCTGTAAACCACTCCGGAAACGACGCCTGTGAATATTCATGTGCAGCTCAAGGAGGCGAGTTGAAAGCCCTTTATCAAAACCCTACTAACGCTGTAGAATTAACCACTATTCGATGCCGCTTACAACGAGGCCGCAATTCGTGCCATTAACTGCTGAGCAACAAGCCAGAGAAAAGATCGACCATCTGCTGGAAAAAGCAGGCTGGGTCGTCCAAAGCAGGGACGAAGTGAACATTCAAGCGGGTCGAGGGGTGGCCATCCGGGAATTCCCACTGAAAACCGGTTTCGGTGCCGCTGATTACCTCTTATATATTGATGGCAAGGCCGCCGGCGTGATTGAAGCGAAGAAGGAAGGAGCAACTCTAATCGGCGTCGAGACCCAGTCGGACAAATACACCAAAGGCTTGCCTGACAATCTGCCCGCATGGGCAACCGTATTGCCCTTTTCTTATGAGTCAACGGGCACCGAAACTCGTTTTACTAATGGATTGGACCCAGATGCACGGTCACGACTGGTATCTGCATTTCACCGGCCAGAAAGACTGGCGGCGATTCTGGAAGCAGCAGCCGAGCCTATAAGCGCTGGCGGAAAGGACACCAGCGATAGTCATGAGGGCGCCGGCGACACAAACGTAACCTACCTATCAATCGCCAATACTGTTCTCCAGCGTCTGTGTCATCTTCCTCCCCTCGAACAGCAAGGCCTCTGGCCGGCCCAAATCACCGCCATCAATAACCTCGAACTCTCTCTCGCCGACAACCGCCCCCGATCCCTCATCCAGATGGCCACCGGCTCGGGAAAGACTTTCACAGCCATAACATCCATCTACCGCCTGATCAAATTCGCGGGCGCGCAGCGCATCCTCTTCCTGGTCGACCGGGGCAACCTTGCCGACCAGACGCTCGGGGAGTTCAAGCAATACATCTCTCCCTACAACAATTGGAAATTCGACGAGGAATAACATCCAGCTCGAGCGCCTCTGGCGCACGGTCAAATGCGATGACATCTATCTCAAGGATTACGAGACTGTGGAGCAGCTGATCGCCGGTCTTCGGATCTTCTTCGACTACTACAACAGCGAGCGGGCGCACAGCTCGCTGGATGACAGGACGCCGCCGGAAGCTTACTTTGGCCTCTCCGCTATTAGGCAGGCTGCTTGATGACTTTATGCCGGCAAGCAGGTTGAAGAAAGAAAGAATAAAACCTTCCACCTTAAATCACAAAAAGGTTGTCTTGACAATGGGGTCCATTTCCCATATCTTATCTGATAGCTTGCATCACCTCGGGTGTCAACCTCGATCTGGATGGGATATACATTCTGCTCAACTTCAGAGTGTGAAGCGGAAGAGATCTTGACTACATCAATGACAGGCAGTTTGAGTTGTTGAGCGGCTTCTTCGTCAACACAGGTACCGGTCGCACCTGAGTCGATCAGCGCCAGGCCGGACACAGGCTGAGGCAGCTCGCCGCCATCCTGAAGAACCTGAGCGGCTATCTGCTGCCCAACACTTACGGTGGCTTGTACGACCGGTCCGCGCTGACTGAGGACTGCCTGGGGCGGAAGGCTGACCTTGCTGCCGTCGGGAAGCTCGCCCTCGCCACCGAGCTGGATATTAACGATGGGCACCGAGAAGCCCCAGTGTGAGAGCCGGAATCGCAACCTCCACTGGATCCGGGCTGACAGGCCGGATCAAGTATGAATCCAGTCCATACTTGGACGCTGCCACTGTGAGTGCTTCGTCTGGAGTGGGAAAGAAGCCGACGACATCCGTACCCTTTATGAGCACAAACTGCCCGAGATGACTCTTTGATATCCAAGATTGACCCCAACCTCCATCATCCAAAAACTCTGGAATTACTGCAGCGTCCTCCGCGACGACGGGATGAGCGACGGCGATTACGTCGCGCAGCTCACCTATCTGCTCTTCCTTAAGACGGCGGACGAGCGCATGCGCAGGGCATCGTTGCGGATAGCTTTTGCTATTCCTCAAAGCTTCAATTAGCCGCTAGTATGACTTTCAATTAGCCGGCGATATAACTTTCATTTGGACGATAGTAAATGTTACAATCGGCCGATATGAAGGAAGCTAAGATAATTCCACGCTACATACTTCCAAAGCTGCGGGCGGCCTTGAAAGATACCCCGGCTGTCCTGATTCATGGTCCCCGGCAAAGCGGTAAGAGCACGCTGGCCCAGATCATTGGTGAAGAGAAAGGATACCAGTACTTTACTTTTGATGATCTTGGCGTACTCTCTGCGGCGAGGGAAGATCCTATTGGCTTTGTCGCCGATTTGCCGGGCAAAGCCATCCTTGATGAAGCACAGAAGGCGCCGGAACTGTTTTCTTCCCTGAAAATGGCGATCGATCGGGATAGGCGCCCCGGCAGATTCATTCTCACCGGTTCAGCAAACGTATTATTTGTGCCCAAACTGGCCGATTCCCTGGCCGGGCGGATGGAAATTATCCCCCTTTTTCCGCTGGCGCAATGCGAGCTGGAAGCTGCCAAGCCGCTATTTCTGAATAGCCTGTTTGCCGGAAAAATTATAAAACGCCGGTCCAAGAGGCTGGGTAGAGAATTGATCGAGCGTGTCCTTAGGGGTGGATATCCGGTGCCTGTGAGAAGAGCCACATGGCCACGCCGGCGTGATTGGTACCGCGATTACGCGAATAGTTTAATCCAGCGGGACATCCGCGATCTTTCGCGGCTAAGCACTTTTGATGCCTTGCCGAAGTTACTCGCGCTGGCTGCCGGCCAGACTGCCCGGTTACAAAATCTAAGCGAATTATCCGGGCCCTTCGAACTTAGCCGGCCGACGATACGGCATTACTTGAATTTGCTTGAGAAAATCTTCGTTCTCGATTTCCTGCAGGCATGGCACAGCAACCAAATAAAAAGGTTGATCAAATCCGCCAAGCTGCACCTGGGTGACACCGGGCTGGCCGGCGCCCTTTTGGGACTAACGGTGGACGACGTCGTTGAAAATCGGACTCTTTTCGGCCAGTTGCTGGAAACTTTCGTTTATAACGAATTAAAACGGCAGGCAAGTTGGGAAGAGGAACCTTTTTCTTTTTACCATTTTCGTGATAAAGACAAATACGAAGTTGATCTTGTAATTCAACGTGGCCTGCGATCGGTAGGCATCGAGGTCAAAGCAGCGGCAACCGTCACCGAGAAAGACTTTCGCGGCCTCAAGCGGTTGAGGAAACTCCTGGGGGAAAAATTTGCCGGCGGCATAGTGTTGTATGATGGCGAACATTCTTTGTCTTTTGGCGATCAGCTTCAGGCAGTACCAATGAACGCCATATGGAGTAATCAGTGAACCCCGCCTCCATCGTCCAAAAACTCTGGAACTACTGTAACGTCCTCCGCGACGATGGTATGGGCTATGGCGATTATGTGGAGCAGCTCACATATCTGCTGTTTCTCAAAATGGCGGACGAGCGCACGCGCAAGC
>JAJYIN010000101.1:0-5394 GCA_021790075.1 Actinomycetes bacterium
CGCCGGGTGCTGAACCAGCTCCGGAACGATGGGATCATTGCCGCGCACGGCAAGGGGAAGGGGAGCTACTGGGAAAAAGTCTGACCCAGCCTCGTTTGAATCACGGACGTTTGTTTCCGCTGTATCTTTCTCTCGGCGGCTAGGGAATATACTTCCCGATGATGTCCTTCAGTTTTTCCTTCGTCGCCGCCGGGATCGCCTCCGGCGCCGTCATGACGCCGTACTGCATGGCGCTGGCGCAGCCGCAGTCGCGCGTCTCGGGGATACGGGGCACGGCAGTTTCAACAATTTTCTTCGCCATGTCAACATTCCTGTTCATCGTCTCGATCACCTGGGTGATGGTCACGTCTTCCTCGCCTTCATACCAGCAGTCGTAATCCGTGGCCAGCGCCACGGTGGCGTAACAGATCTCGGCTTCCCGGGCCAGCTTGGCTTCCTGCAGATTTGTCATGCCGATCACATCCACGCCCCAGCTGCGGTAAAGCAGCGACTCGGCCCGGGTGGAGAACTGCGGCCCTTCCATGCAGACGTAGACGCCGCCCTCATGCACGGTGGCGCCGGCGTCGCGCGCGGCCTCCGTGACCACCCGCGACAGGGTGCGGCAGACCGGGTCGGCAAAGGAGATGTGCGCCACGCAGCCGTCGCCAAAAAAGGTCGAGCGCCGCTGGCGGGTGCGGTCGATGAACTGATCGGGGATGACCATGTCGCCCGGCTTGATCTCCTCCTTCATGCTGCCCACGGCGCTTGAGGAAATGATCCATTCCACCCCCAGCTGCTTCATCGCCAGGATGTTGGCCTGGAAGGGCAGGTCGGTAGGCATGATGCGGTGCCCGCGCCCGTGCCGGGGCAGGAAGCACACCTCGCGGCCGCCGATCTTGCCAATGGTTATCACATCGCTCGGTTCGCCGAATAGGGTAGTGACTTTTTCTTCCTGCGGGTTCTCCAGCAGCTCGTAAAAGCCGGAGCCGCCAATTACCCCGATCCTTCCTGATGGCATGGGTTCTCCTGTGGGTACGGGTTACCTGATCAGGGTAAGAGTATAGCATCGGATGCAGGACCTTGAGTATCGCCCGGGGACGACCCAATGCCAGCCTACCCGCCCATCAGAACCACCAACCGCGCGCTCCTGATATCGGTGGCGGTGCTGGTCCTGCTGGCGGTGCTCGGCACCCTGGTGGCCTTCCTCATCCATTCCCTCAAACTGACCAGCGTCAGCGACCGGCAGCCGGTCGAAGAGGTGAGTCAGCGCCTGGGTCAGCCCGGCCCGATGCACAGCGTCACACTGGACAACGGCCGCACGCTCGATCTGCCTCAGGGATTCACCATCAGCCGCTGGGTCAAGGGCCGCGGCGCCCTGCGGATGATGGCCGTCACCCCGGACGGGTACCTGCTGGTGACGGAGAAGGACCAGGGCAAGGTGCTGGCCTACGCACTGGCGGACGATGCTCCAGCGGCGGTGACGACGGCCAGCGGCCTGCGCCTCCCCTCGGGCATCGCCTTCCATGAAGGATACGTCTGGGTGGCGGAAGAGACGCAGGTTTCCCGCTTCCCTTACCGGGGCGGCGGCGCGGCCGGCAGCCAGGAAGTGATTATCGGCGGCCTCCCGTCCGGCGGCCACAATACCCGCACCATCAATTTCGGCCGCGACGGCAGGCTCTACCTGACGATCGGCAGCAGTTGCAACGTCTGCGAGGAAAAGGACAACCGCCGCGCGGCCATGCTCCGCTTAAACCCGGACGGCTCCGGGATGGAGATCTTCGCCACCGGCCTCCGCAACACGGTTGGTTTCGACTGGAACCCTGCCAGCGGCGAGATCTGGGGAGTTGACAACGGCAGTGACCTGATGGGCGATGACCTGCCGCCCGATGAGGTCAACATCATCAGGCAGGGGCGCAATTACGGCTGGCCGTACTGCTATGGCAACCGCAAGGTCAACCCTGAATACGAGGGAGATCCGTCCCGGGCGGCCTTCTGTCACGGTACGGAGCCGCCGCTGGTGGAGCTGCAGGCCCACTCGGCGCCGCTGGGAGTGCGTTTCCTCACCGGCTCGGCCTGGCCGGCCGCCTACCAGCAAAACTTTTTCATCGGCTTTCATGGATCCTGGAACCGCAGCGTTCCCACCGGTTACAAGGTGGTGCGGGTGGGGACGGATCTGAAGGTGTATGATTTCATCACCGGCTGGCTGGACCAGTCCAGCGGCGATTACTGGGGCCGGCCTGTTGACATATTGTTCGCTGGCAATAATATGTATATCTCGGATGACCATTCCGGCGCCATTTACCGGGTGACGGCGTCGCCCTGAAGCAACCGCGCCCGCGGCGCTCAAGGAGCAAGTAATTGATGGGAGGTCTGCATGGCTGAAGAACGGGAAGAAAAACAGCCGCCGGAACCGGCGCCCCAGGAAGAAGAAACAGGGGAAGTCGCGGAGGAAGAGGCTGCCGCAGAGGAGGAGGCGGCGGAGGAAGCCGCCGCGGAAGAAGAGGCTGCTGCGGAGGAGGCCGCGACTGAAGCCGCTGCGGAGGAAGTCGCGAAGGAAGCGGCAGAGGAGGAAGCCGCCGCGGAAGAAGCCGCCGGGCCGGCGGGCATCACCGAAGAGGAGATGCGCCGCCAGCTGGAAGAGCACTTCCGCCGCCAGTCCGTTTCGGATCTGCTGGTCCAGTTCATGGTCAGCCTCAGTAATCTGGCCTATGTGAAGATGGGCATCACCAAGGACACCGCCGAGATCAGGGACCTGGAGCAGGCGCGGCTGGCCATCGACAGCTTCAAGGGCCTGCTCGAGGCGGCCGAGGACCGCCTCGAGCAACAGGACAAAAACGCGCTGGCGGGGGCGCTTGCCAGCATGCAGATGACTTATGCCCAGGTAAGCACCGGGTCAGGAGAGTAACTCCCCGGAGGCCACCTTGAGCGCGCACTGGTCGCCGCACATGCTGCAGCCCTCGGCGTCGCCGCCGGGGCGTGCTTCCCGGACAGCGCGCGCCCGCTCCGGGTCGATCGCCAGCGAGAACTGTCTTTGCCAGTCGAGGTTGCGCCGGGCCGTGCCCATGTCGAGGTCCGGCTGGCGCCGCCCCAGTTTGACCATGTCTCCTACATGTGCGGCAATGCGCGCCGCGATCACGCCCTGGCGGACATCTTCGGGGTAGGGCAGCCCCAGGTGCTCGGCGGGCGTGACGTAACAGATGAAATCAGTGCCGTACGCCGCCGCCCATGCCGACCCGATCGCCGCCGTGATGTGGTCGTAACCGGGGGCGATATCGGTGGTGATCGGCCCCAGCATGTAAAAGGGCCGGCCGCCGCTCAAGCGTTTCTCCAGGATGATGTTGGCCTCGATCTCGTTGATGGGGATGTGTCCCGGCCCTTCGAGCATGGCCTGCACTCCGGCCCGGTGGGCCCGCTCGGCCAGTTGCGTATTTACGATCAGCTCCTGGATCTGGGCCGGGTCGGTGGCGTCGCCGGTGGCGCCGGCGCGCATGCCGTTACCGAGGCTGAGCACCACGTCATGGGCGCGGAGGATCTCCAGCAGCCGGTCGAACTCTGCGTAGAGCGGATTCTCGCTCTCCTGATGTGACATCCAGGACACCATGAAAGCACCGCCGCGGCTGACCAGGCCGCCGTTCCGCTGCTGCTGCCGCCTGAGCACATCGACGGTCAGGCGGTTGACGCCGCAGTGGATCGCCATGAAGCCGATGCCGTCGCGGGCCTGCCTTTCGATGATGTCAAAAAGCAGATCCGTGGTCATTGCCACGGATGAGCCCAGGCTCTCGGCGGCCTCTGCCGCTGCCTGGTAGAGCGGCACGCTGCCGACCGGCAGGGGCGTGGCTGCCAGCACCGCGCGGCGGATGGCGTCCAGATCGCCGGCGGTGCTGAGCTCCATCAGGGTGTCGGCGCCGGTTGCCGCGGCCACGCGCGCTTTTTCCAGCTCCATCTCCAGATCGACGATGTCTGAAGAAGTGCCGATGCTGGCGTTGACCTTAGTTGTCAGTCCCGAGCCGATGCCCACCACCCGGGCCGCCTCCCGGTTGCTGCCAGTGGCGATGACGATGCTGCCGTCCCGGATTCCGTCCCGGATCTCAACCGGGGAGAGGCCCTCCTTCCGGGCCACCGCCTCCATCTCGGCAGTCACTTTCCCTGCCCGTGCCTGTTCCAGCTGAGTCATTTAAAAAACCTCCTTGGCCGGCCGCCCCTGAAACGAAAAAACCCCCAAGCCGTGAAGCAGGGGGACTTTGGACGGCCCGGAGGCCGGCCCTCTTTCTTCCTCGAAGAGCGGCTTTTGCTATGGGGCCGGGCAGGTCTTCTGGCTTCCGGGGCTCCGGCCGGGCGTTCAAACCCTGCCGGTCTTTTTCTCCTGGCGGCGTTTTCCAGGCTTTCTGTTCCTGGCGTTCACACGCCTGACTTCTCCTGGCCTTCCCGGACGGCGATCGCCCAGTGGCTTCGGAGTGCAGCAACCCCGGTTACAGCGGCGGGCCCGCGCCGGTCTCGCACCGGCTTTCCTATTCTCCCTGTCGGGCACCCGGCCATATGATGTTTCCGGAACAACAATAAACTCCTGCGGCGAGGCAGTCAATCCCGGGAGGTTCCCCGGGTCCGGGAGTTGCTCTTCCATCGCGGGCCGGTTATCCAGGAACCTGTTATCAATGATCGGTCTCCTCAATACCGGAGCACTGTTCTTCCATAGCGGGACAGTCAATCTGAAAATGTTTCCCTTATAATGGTGGGAATATGGCTGAGCCTATCGACAGAGAACTTCCTCCCAAGCCGGAGGGCGCCTGTTCTTACCTGTACAAGGACAAGGCCCACTACCGTACCGCCCGTGATATCTGGCTTTGCACAAAGGACGACCGCTTTTCCGAAGTATCGCGGCAAAAGGGGAGCAGATGCCTTAAGGGCAAATGGTGTGACCGCTAGGCGGCGCCGGGCTTTCCTGCTAATCTTCCCTCGCGATCCCTCGCTGCCTGCCTTTAGCCGCCCACGGCCGTTCCGCAGGTCCGTTCGTTTCCCCGCCCGGCTTCGCTGATCCGTTTCTTCCCCCGCAACTCCGCTTCTCACCGCCGGCCCCATTTCCACAATGTTGCATTTCTTAATTAACCTATTGCAAAAAGCAATAGAAAAGTTTAAGTCATTGTGATATTGTCGCAAAATACAACGGTTAAATCATTGAACGGGCTCCAAGGGAGGCGCCGCTTGGTTTGGACGCTGCAAACAGGGAGCGTTTGACAAGCAAAGGAGGACCAATGTCCAGGAGGACACTGCTGTATCTCACTATCCTGTTAATGCTGATGGCGGTGTTTGCGGCAGGCGCGGTGCAGGCTGCCACCGGCCCGGCGGCCAATGTCGGCGGTTCCGATTCCGCCCTTCCCTGGTGGGCATGGCCGGCGATCCTTTTCTCGGTCAGCCTGG
>JAJYIN010000101.1:5404-7697 GCA_021790075.1 Actinomycetes bacterium
CCGATCATCGGCGGTTTCTTTCCCTTCGGCATGGATTTCGTCAGGGGCGCCGGCCTGCTGGTGGCGCTGGCGGGGTCGCTGGCCGCGGGCCCCGGGCTTCTCAAGAAAGGACTGGCCGACCTCCGGCTGGCCATCCCGGTGGCCCTGATCGCTTCGACAGCCGCCGTCGCCGGCGCCATCGTTGGCCTTGCCCTTTCTGACGCCACGGTCCAGACGGCCATGGGCCTGGCCATTCTGGGGATCGTGGTCATCATGCTCCTGTCAAAGAAGTCGGAGTACCCCGAGGTCAACAAGCCTGACACGCTCGGCAACGTGCTCAGGATCAGCGGCATCTACCACGAAGCTTCGTCGGACCGGAACATCGACTGGAGAATCCACCGGACCCTGCACGGCCTCGTGCTCTTCATCGGCATCGGTTTCATGGCCGGCATGTTCGGGGTCGGCGCCGGCTGGGCGAACGTGCCCGTGCTCAACCTGGTCATGGGCGCCCCCCTGAAGATCTCCGTCGCCACCAGCAAGTTCCTGCTCGCCACGACTGACACGTCGGCCGCATGGATGTATATGAACGCGGGCGCAGTCATCCCGATGATCGTGGTGCCTTCCATCATCGGCATCATGATCGGCTCCATCGTCGGCGTGAGGATCCTGGCCGTGACCAAGCCGGCGGCGGTCCGTTACGTCGTTCTCGCCATGCTCAGTTTTTCCGGCCTGCGGGCGCTGCTCAAAGGGCTGGGAATCTGGACCTGATGTCAAGTTGAAGCCGGAAGCCGGTTACATCGAAGGAAGGAGGCAACCCTTGGAAAGCAACGCCATGGAAATAGCCAACGAGATGTCGGCCGCCTACGAAGAGGTCCTGCCGGTAAACGCGCCGGCGGCGAGTGGAGAGCAACGCCGGTATGGCGCCGTGTTGAGCTTTGCCATGAGGATCGGGTTTGTTCTGATCATTTGCACCTTCGTCCTCTATCTCGCGGGGGTGCCCAGACCCAGCATCCACCGCACCGAGATACCCCAGTACTGGGGAATGAAGGTCGACCAGTACCTCGAGGCCACCGGCGCCGAACGCGGCTGGTCCTGGGTAAACAACATGGGGCAGAGCGACTTTCTCAATTTCGGGCCCATCGCCCTGCTTGCGTCAATAACAGTTATGTGTTATCTGTCGATCGTGCCCCTGTTCCTGCAGAAAAAAGACGCCATTTACGTTTTCCTGGCGCTGGCTGAGGTGCTGGTGCTGGTGCTGGCTGCCTCAGGCGTACTCCCCTCGGGAGGCCACTGACAGGCATGGACCCCTGCCCGCTGAATGATCTGGAGGAGATCCTGCTAGCAACAGACGGGTCCGAGTTCAGTGAGGGCGCCATCAAGGAAGCCATCAGCCTGGCGGGACAGTGCCACAGCCGGCTGACCGCGGTAATGGCGGTGGTGGCCAACGAGGAATTCACCGCTGAGGCCCCCCAGCTGGTGAAAAAGGCGGAACTCGAGGCCAGGCGGCATCTGGAGTCCGTGCAGGACCGGGCCGCCGCTGCGGGCGTCGATTGCCACATTGTCGTTCACGAGGGTGACAGCGCCCACACGATGATCATTGACGAGGCCCGGAAGGGATCCGATCTGATCGTGATGGGCCGCCGCGGCCGGACCGGGATCATGAAGGTCGCCATGGGAAGCGTGACCGCGCGGGTCATCGGGCACGCTCCTTGTGACGTGCTGGTCGTGCCGCGCGAATGCAGCCTTGAGTTCAGGAATATCCTCGTCGCCACCGACGGTTCCGCTTATGGTGACGCGGCCCTGCGGGAAGCGATAACCATGGCCGGGAAATGCGGCGGCTCCCTGACCGTCCTCTCCGTGGCCGCTTCAGAGGCGCGCCGGCCGGCCGCGTCCAGGATCGTCGATCAGGCCTGCCGGCGGATCGGGGCCAGTGGAATTGACTCACGCGGCCTCACTGCGTCAGGAAGGGCCTATGTCAGAATCGTCGAGACCGCCATCGGGGAAAACGCTGATCTGATCGTGCTGGGTTGCCATGGCCGGGGCGGTCTGGCTAAACTGCTGATGGGCAGCGTCACCGAACGCGTGATAGGCAATGCTCCCTGTGCCGTTCTGGTGGCGTGCGCGCCCTAGCAACCTTTACTGGTCGTGCAAACGAAGCGGGTTGATAGGCAGCTTGAGTGTGTCAGCCTTGAGCGCCTGACAACTTTTACTGGTCTTTCCAACAAAGCAGGGCAGAATGGGCAACAGGATCGTCATCGCTGTCGATGGTTCCGAGGCCGCCCGGGACGCCGCCCGGTTTGCCATCGGCCTGGCC
>JAJYIN010000102.1 GCA_021790075.1 Actinomycetes bacterium
GTAGCCCCTTCTTCGCCTTTTTAAGGAAAAAACATTAGCGGGAACGGCGCAGGAAGGCGCCCGTTTGCGAGAAGTGCGTCCAGAACAGTAACGCGGCTTTCATAAAGAAACTTTCAAATAGCACGAAGGCGCCAGCCCGGGGAGAAGGACAGCGGAGCGGCAAGACCAGATGACGCTTGTCAGAGAGAAGGGCAGCGGAGCGGCGGTAGAGGAAAGCGCCAATCAGGGAAGAGGTCGGCGGGAGCGGCGGGCCATGAAGATGCCCCCGGCGCCGGTCAGGGTAACACAGGCAAATGCCAGCGCCAGCTTCCAGGGAAAGACGATGATGAGGGTCTTTTGCTCGACGGGAGCGCCTGGGCCGGCGCTGACCGTAAGGGTCGTCCATTCCAGTCCGAAGAGAGGCCTGTCATCCCAGACGGTTTCCATCTCGCCTTCCTGCCCCACCGCCAGGTCCTGGCTCACCATCTTCAGCTCGCCGCCGCCAAAGGGGAGGCCCCGCATGTTAATGGTCGCGGTCAGGCGGGCAGGGGCTTTGCCGGCATTCCGGCCTCTGACAGAGAATGCAGCCCGGTCCCCGGAATCGATCAACCGAGGCCAAGACCACTGGACATCGTCCACCGGGTGAAAGACCTCGATATCGATGCCGACCTCGACCTGCCCGATGACGGCAACCTCGTTGCTGTCACCGGGCACCGCGACCAGGCCAACCGCCGCGTGGGTGTTGCCCGGTTCTGTCTCAGGCCGCACCTGGATCCCGATCCGGATGGTGGCGCTGGCATCTGGCGCCAGCTCAACCTGATCCGGATCGAGAGTGACGGCCGGCTGGGCCGCGGAAGCAGCGCTGTTTCCCTTTACCGTCACCGGGCTGTTTGACAGATTCCGGACTGTGACCGTTTCCGTGGTAGAATCCCCCGCTGCCATGGCCAGCGACAAGTGTGCCGGGGTCACCTGGATGGCCGCCTCCGCGGAAACGGCGGCCGGATGCAGGATCGTCAGGATGAGCCCCGCCAGCAACGCAATTATCATGATGCGGACGGCTTGGAACACAGGTACCATTCTTTTGCTAACAAGAAAAAGCGGCGAAGTAAGCTAAAGCTTACTTCGCCGCATCATATCTTTTACCTGCAAATGCAGGTTTTATTCCATATTTCCCGCAGGCGGGAGCGTGCCTTAGGGAGCGCGATCGACCGCTTTTTCCGCCAGCGTCTTCAGATTATCCTTGGTGATTTTGCCGAACGAGTCGATGGTGATGAGCACGTCGTGCTGCTGCACCAGCAGCCCCTTGCCGGAAGTGAACGCCCCCGCGGCTCCCAGGCCGTCGATGGGCTCGCCCTTGCCTTGCGCCAGTTCGTGCAGCTGGAAATTGTAGTCATCCATGGTGCCCGGCTGGGCAATGACCAGCACCTGGGCGAAATTGGACACGTCCACGGAATCGTAAGTGCAGCTGGTGCCCTGGCGTACGGGATCCTTTACCGGTTGCCCGATGGCGTCCGCGACCTCGCTCTTGGTGATCAGCGAGCAGGGGTCCAGATTCTTGGCCGCATCGGAAATAACCGGGATCGTCCTGCCTGTCTGGGTCTGCGAGGAAGCGGTGCTGCCATCGCCGCCGCAACCGGCGATCAAAACCGCGATGATCGCCAGACAGAACAGGGAAACAAACAAGCCACCCTTCCAAAATCTCATAAAAAACTCCTTCATGACCGCAGGAATACTGTTTGTAGCGATTTTACAGGATGGAGCCGGTGGTATCCACCGGGCCGCAGTATGAAGAAGGATGAGCGCGTTACCGGCTGACTGGAAGCCATGACCGTGGGGCCGCGAGTCAGGGAGGATAATTTATATTCTTCTTATTTGTGGGCTTTCCTGGAGCCCAGCAGCGGTTTCAGTGCCCGGCCGGTATATGACTTGCGCTGGCGGACCAGGCTTTCCGGAGTGCCCGCAGCCACCACGAAACCCCCGGCGTCACCGCCTTCCGGACCCAGGTCGATGATGTGGTCGGCGCACTTGACGACGTCGAGGTTGTGCTCGATGACGACAACCGTGTTGCCGGCGTCAACCAGCCGCTGCAGCACGTCCAGCAGCTTCTCGATGTCGGCGAAATGGAGCCCGGTTGTGGGCTCATCCAGGATATAAAGGGTGCGGCCGGTGGCCACCTTGTTGAGCTCGGCGGAGAGCTTTACCCGCTGGGCCTCGCCGCCCGAAAGCTGGGTGGCCGGCTGCCCCAGCCGGATATATCCCAGGCCGACATCGACCATCGTCTGGAGGCGCCGGGCGATCTTCGGGATGGCGCTGATGAATTCCAGCGCCTGACCGGCGCTCATTTCCAGCACTTCGGCGATGTTCTTCCCCTTGAAGCGTACTTCCAGCGTCTCCCGGTTGTAGCGCTTGCCTTTGCAGACTTCACAGGGGACGTAGATGTCCGGCAGGAAGTGCATCTCGATCTTGATGGTGCCGTCCCCGTGGCAGGCCTCGCAGCGGCCGCCGCGGACATTGAAGCTGAAGCGTCCCGGTTTGTAACCCCTCACCTTGGCCTCCGGAGTCATTGCATACAGCTGGCGGATGTGGTCAAAGACCCCCGTGTAGGTGGCCGGGTTGGAGCGCGGCGTGCGGCCGATGGGCGACTGGTCGATATTGATGATCTTGTCCAGCTGCCCGATGCCCTCGATGCGGTCGTGCTCGCCGGGAGCCGTCTTGGCCCGGTGGATGGGCCCGGCCAGGGCCCGGTAGAGCACGTCGTTGATGAGCGTTGATTTCCCGGAACCGGAAACGCCGGTGACGCAGACGAACCTGCCCAGCGGGATCTCGACATCGATGTTCTTCAGGTTGTGCTCGCGGGCGCCCACAATCGTGATATGGCCGTTTTGGAGGGCACGGCGCTTGGGCACCGGAATGCTCCGGCGGCCGCTCAGGAAGGCGGCGGTGAGGCTGTCTGCCGATTTCAGGATCTCACCCAGGCCGCCCTCGGCTATGATTTCTCCCCCCAGCTCGCCCGCCCCGGGACCCATGTCGACGATGTGATCGGAAGCGCGCATGGTCTCCTCATCGTGCTCGACCACGATGACCGTATTGCCGAGGTCGCGAAGCCTGAGCAGCGTATCGATCAGCTTCTGGTTGTCGCGCTGGTGGAGGCCGATGCTGGGCTCATCGAGGATGTAGAGGACGCCGACCAAGCTGGAGCCGATCTGGGTGGCCAGGCGGATGCGCTGCCCCTCGCCTCCGGACAGGGTACCGGCCATGCGGTCCAGGGTCAGATAACCGACACCGACGTTATCGAGGAAATTGAGCCGCTCGCTGATCTCCCTGATGATGCGGCCGCCGATCATCTGCTCCGTTTCCGTGAGCGCCAGCCTTTCCAGAAAATTTCGTGAGCCACTCACCGGCATCTGCGTCAGTTCGTATATGTTGAGGCCGCCCACGGTCACCGCCAGGCTCTCGGCCTTGAGGCGGGCGCCGTGGCAGACCGGGCAGGGGCGCACCGTCATCAGCTCGGAGATGCGCTCCCGCACCAGGTGCGATTCCGTCTCCATGTAGCGGCGCTCCAGGTTGGGGATGATGCCCTCTTCGTGGTATTCGTAGCGCCGGCGGCGGCGGGTGCGCCGCTGCTCCTCGTCCGGCCCGTAGAGGATGAGTTGCTGGTCGTCTTCCGAGAGGTCCTCGAAGGGCGTGCTCATGCTGACGCCATAGCGCCGCGAGAGGCGCCGGATGACATGGCGGAAGCCGATGCTCCAGGGCAGGATGTTGGCCTGCCTGAGCGACTTGCTCCGGTCCGGGATCAGCAGGTCCAGGTCGATCTTTTCCTGGAAACCCAGGCCGGTGCAGTGCTCGCAGGCCCCATACGGGCTGTTGAAGGAAAAGATGCGGGGCGCCAGCTCCGCCAGGCTGACGCCGCAGTCGGGACAGGCGAACTGCTCGGAATAAGTGGTCAACTCCCCCTCGGCGGTCTCGATGTCGATGAGGCCGCCGGAAAGGGCGGCGGCGGTCTCCACGGAGTCCGACAGGCGGTGGCGGATGTCTTCCCTCACCACCAGCCGGTCGACGACAACGGCGATGTCATGGCGGATGTTTTTATCAAGTTTGAGCTCTTCGTCAAGGAGGTGGATCTCGCCGTCGATCTTGGCGCGGGTGAAGCCGTCGCGGCGGGCTCCATCCAGCAGGTCCCGGTACTCCCCCTTGCGGCCCCGCACCAGGGGCGCCTCCACCATGAAGCGGGCGCCGGCGGGCATCTCCAGGATCTGGTCGACGATCTGCTCCTGGGACTGCGCCGCGATCGGCTTGCCGCAGTTGGGACAGTGGGGATGGCCGACGCGGGCATAGAACAGCCGCAGGTAATCGTAGATCTCGGTGACGGTGCCCACGGTTGAGCGCGGGTTCTTGCTGATGGCCCGCTGGTCGATGGAGATGGCCGGCGAGAGCCCCTCGATGCTGTCGACGTCGGGCTTCTGCATCTGGCCCAGGAACTGGCGGGCATAGGCCGAGAGCGACTCCACGTAACGGCGCTGGCCCTCGGCGTAAATTGTATCGAAGGCCAGCGAGCTCTTGCCGGAGCCGGAGAGCCCGGTGATGACGATCATTTTGCCCCGCGGCAGCTCCAGGGAGATGTTCTTCAGGTTATGCTCGCGGGCGCCGCGGATTGTGATCTGGTCGGACACAGGACGCTGCTTTCAGGCAAGTTGTTTATCTGTTTGCTGCTAATTGGATTATAAAAGAAAAGGAACGGAGGGTGCTTCCACCCCTTGCGCTCCTGAAAAAATGGCCGTATAATTGCATTCCCAAAAAAGCAAACTGGGGATGTATTAATCGGGATAGGGGTTAAAGGGGGAAGGAATCCTGATTAAGACAGACACAACTGGCGCATCCTTTTCTGGCTATTATACCCGTCACCGCATCTTGATGCTCGCGGCGCTGGGTTTTGCCCTAACGCTGCTCTTTTGTCTCCTATTTGCGGCTTCGGCACAAGCGGCTTCGATGTATGTACTCAGAGATGACGCCACCGGTGGCGACTGCACCGCAATCGGCAGTTGGGACAACGCGTCCAAAACCTGTACCATGACGACCGATGTCTCTGTGCTGGTGGCAGGCGATACCGGCATCGAGATCGTCGATGACAATCTCAGACTCGACGGCGCCGGGCACCAGATCACCGGCCTCGGCGCCACTTTCCCACCGCCGGACCCCGGTGTCTGGGTGCCCGAATACGGCGTGGTGCTCAATTCGGTCGCGGGCGTCCGGATAAGCAACCTGGCGATTCACGATATCGACGCCGGTATACAGATCAACGGCGGCAACACGAATCTCGTGATCGACAGCGAGATCAGGGACTGCTCGCACGGCGTCTGGCTCGTCCTCAGCACCGGCAACGCTGTGGCCAACAGTGACTTCATTGACAACATCTGGGCCGGCGTCGACCTCGTGTCCGCAAATGACAATCTGGTGTCAGGCAATACGATTGCTTCATCCACAAACTGGGGCGTACGCATGTTCGAGGCTGACGGCAATACATTATCAGGCAACCTCATTTCCAACAGAGGCACCGCCGCGGCCGGCACCGGCACCGCCGTGTATATCTACTACAGCGACAACAACACAGTAATGAGCAACACGCTGTCGAGCGCAAATTACGGCGTCCACATCGATGCCGGAGCAGATAACGATATATGGGTAAACAGCTTTAGAGGCAATGTTGTCCAGGCAGATGACGCCGGGGGCAATATCTTTAATCTGGCAGCGCCGACCGGCGGCAACCACTGGGATGATTTCGATGAGCCGGCCGAAGGATGTATGGACATTTCTCCTACGGATGGTTTCTGTGACAGCCCCTATGTGTTCAGTGGTAACCAGGACAACCTGCCGCGCATCGCGCCCTGTCCCGAATGCCCGGATGATCTGACCATCCCCACCCTGAGCCTCAGCCTGACCAGCGTCTACTGGGGCAGCTACACCGATTACACGGCCGGACTGCTGTCGATCGACTACTCAATCGCCAACAGCGGCGCCAGCAACGCGTTTAATGTCCAGATAACCAACGCCACAGCCACCAACGGCGTCATCCCGGTGGTATCGCTGCCGATTCCGGTCGGTGACATTGCCGCCGGCGGCTCCGCGCCTGTCACGATCCAGTACACAGTTCCCGGCGGTGTCGGAAGCTTTGTGGCATCGCTGATAGCCAGCGCCGAGGACTCGCGTGGAATCACGTACACCTATCCCTAGTTAGGCACTGACGCGAAAGGCTGGCGTCCAAAGCGGAAGACACAGAAGAGACCGCTGAAGCATGCCTCTCCAGAAAACTGCCGGACAGCACCCCGTTTGAGGATTGCAGCGCGGTGAGCGTGCGTTAGCGCCGCTGCCGCGCCAGCTCCTTGATCTGGTCCCTGAGCTTGGCGGCGTATTCGAACTTGAGCTCCTCGGCGGCGGCGAACATCTCTTCTTCCAGCAGGGCGATGGCCTCGTCGATCTCCTGGCGGCTCATCTTTTTCGCCGCTTTCTGCACCCGGCGGGCCTTGTAGGGCACCGTCGCCTCGCCCAGCATCGAGCTCAGGTCAGAGACTCCCTTGATGATTGTCCGCGGCGTGATGCCGTGCTCCTCATTGTACGCCATCTGGATGGCGCGGCGCCGGTTCGTCTCGCCGATGGCGCGGCGCATCGCCTCGGTGGTCTTGTCCGCGTACATGATCACCTTGCCGGCCACGTTGCGCGCCGCCCGGCCAATGGTCTGGATGAGGGCGATCTCGCCCCGCAGGAAGCCCTCCTTGTCGGCATCGAGGATGGCCACCAGCGTCACTTCGGGCAGGTCGAGCCCCTCCCGCAGGAGGTTCACCCCCACGAGCACGTCGAACTCCCCCAGCCTCAGGTCGCGGACGATCTGGATGCGCTCCAGGGTGTCGATGTCCGAGTGCAGGTAGCGGACCTTGAAGCCGGATTCCAGCAGGTAGTCGGTAAGGTCCTCGGCCATCTTCTTGGTGAGCGTGGTCACCAGCACCCGCTCGCCGGCGTCCACCCGGCGGCGCACCTCGTTCATGAGGTCGTCGACCTGGTGCTCGGTAGGCCGCACCTCTACCTCGGGATCAATGAGGCCGGTGGGCCGGATCACCTGCTCCACCACCTGGGTGCTGTGGCCCAGTTCCCAGGAGCCCGGCGTGGCGCTGACGCAGACCAGCTGCGGCACCCGCTGGAGGAACTCCTCGAACTTAAGCGGCCGGTTATCCAGCGCCGAGGGCAGGCGGAAACCGAAATCCACCAGCGTCTGCTTGCGGGCCCGGTCGCCGTTGTACATGCCGTTTATCTGCGGCACCGTGTTGTGTGACTCGTCCAGGAAGCAGATGAGGTCGTCCGGGAAGAAGGACAGCAGCGTGTTGGGGGGCTCACCGGCGGCGCGGCCGTCGAGGATGCGGGAGTAGTTCTCCACCCCGGCGCAGTAGCCGGTCTCCCTCAGCATCTCCATGTCGTAGCGGGTGCGCATCAGCAGGCGGTGCGCCTCCAGTTCCTTCCCCTCAGCCTTGAGCTCGGCCAGGCGGCCCTGCAGCTCGTTCTCGATGTCGATGAGGGCCCGCTCGATGGCACCCGGCGAGGTGACGAAGTGGGTGGCCGGATAAATGGCCACCTGGTCCATCTCCTCCAGGATTTCGCCGGAGACCGGCTCCAGGCGCTGGATGCGCTCCACCTGGTCCCCAAAGAAGGAGGTCCGGATGATCGTGT
>JAJYIN010000103.1 GCA_021790075.1 Actinomycetes bacterium
TTGTGTTGAGTGAGAGCGCGGTTATGATATACAAGGTGTCACAGATATATTCGCCTGAACAAGACACCGGAATTCGATGGAACTCGATTGGCATCCCCTGGCCTGCTTCTAATCCTGTAATCTCCAACAGGGATGCTGTCCTGCCGCCTTTCGAAGATTTTGAAACCCCATTTACATATGGAGTAGCAAATGCAAGCGGGTAGGCCGCGCAAAGCTCTGGTCACAGGCGCTGGTGGTTTCATCGGCTCCCACCTGGTCAGTCGCCTAGTTGCCGGCGACTGGGAAGTCCATGTCATCTCCCGCCGGGGCAGCAGAGTGGTGCGGGGAGCTAAGGGTTTGCCGGTAATCAAACATGAACATGATGGCTCCACCCGCAGCATGATCCGGATACTCGCCGAGGCCCGGCCGGATACGGTTTTTCACCTCGCCTCCATGTTTCAGGCCGAACATGAGGCGGGTGACATCGAGCCAATGGTTAAGAGCAATCTGCTGTTTGCCACGCAACTGCTGGAAGCGATGACGGAAAACAATGTCCATCAGCTGGTGAATACGGGCACCTCTTGGCAACACTTTGAGGGCAAGGACTATGATCCTGTCTGTTTATACGCCGCCATGAAACAGGCTTTCCAGGACATTCTGGTTTATTACGTTGAGGTCTGCTCCCTCAATGCTGTCACTTTGAAGCTGTTTGACACGTATGGACCCGGCGACCGGCGGGCCAAACTGTTTGCGCTCCTGCGCCGGGCTGCCAGGGAACGGACGCCCCTGGCCATGTCCGCCGGCGAGCAGCTCCTCGACATGGTCTACATCGATGACGCCACGAATGCCTTCGTGATGGCGGCCGACCGGCTCTCAAACAGCCAGGCCCGGAAGCACGAAGAGTTTGCTGTTTCCTCTGGAAAGCCGCTCAAGCTGAAGGATTTGGTTGATCTCTACGCCCGCATTGCCGGGGTGGATCTGCACATCGAATGGGGTGGGCGCCCTTATCGAAAGCGGGAAGTGATGATACCATGGCGGGAAGGACGGGCGCTGCCTGGCTGGCATCCGCAGGTGGGCCTGGAAGAGGGCATCCGGAAAATGGAGGAACGTGCCTGAGATCCGGTGGCTGGCGGGATAAACGATTGGGAGCGCTTTTGATGAACAATGAGGCACCGCTTTTATCGGTAGTTATTCCCGTCTATTTCGAGGAACAGGTAATCGATGAATTCTACCTTCGCCTGAAGGCGGTCCTTGTTGGCCTGAAGCCGCGTTACCGTCACGAACTTATCTTCGTCAATGATGGCAGCGGCGACGGTTCACTGGAGATTCTCAGGGGACTGAGTAAAAAAGACCCCTGCTTGCGCGTGGTCAGCCTTTCCAGAAACTTTGGGCATCAGATCGCGATCACCGCTGGCATCAATCATGCCTCAGGTGACGCGGTGGTCGTCATCGACGGCGATCTGCAGGATCCTCCGGAGGTAATTGCCTCCATGGTCGACCTCTGGGAGAACGGGTACAGTGTCGTCTACGGGGTTCGGGAAGAGCGCGAGGGCGAGAACCTTTTCAAACGTTTTACCGCCAAAGCCTTCTACCGCTTGATCAACCTGCTGAGCAGTCACTACCTGCCTCCCGACTCCGGGGACTTCAGGCTGATGGACGGGGCTGTCGTCGACGTTCTCAAGGAAATGACCGAAGAAAGCCGTTACCTCCGCGGAATGATCTCCTGGGTTGGTTTTTCCCAGATCGGTCTGGGATACAAGCGCGATGCCCGTTACGCCGGAAATACCAAATACACTTTGCGGAAGATGATCAAGTTCGCTCTGGACGGCCTTGTCAGTTTTTCCGATAAACCATTGCGCCTTTCCAGCCATTTTGGTCTTTTAATGACGCTGACCTCGTTCATCGCCATCATTGCGCTCGTGGTGATCAAGATCATCAACCCTGAGGCAACTATGGTCGGATGGACATCGCTCCTGGTGATCATCCTTTTCTTGGGCGGAATCCAATTGATATCAATCGGCGTCCTGGGGGAATACATAGCACGCATCTTCCACGAGACAAAACAGCGCCCGCTCTACGTCATCGCGGAGAAATACGGGTTCGGGGATAAGGGTGCGGAAGCGCAGCTTGAGGAAACCCCCAAGGTCGCGGATTTGACGGAATGAACAATCCGGCACCGCTCGTCTCTGTCTGTATTCCTGTCTTCAATTGTGAGCAGTACCTTCGCTTCGCCATCGAATCAGTCCTGCAACAAACTCTCCACGATTTTGAGCTGGTAGTTATTGACAACCATTCGACCGACGCTACGCTCCAGGTTGCCTGGAGTTACGGCGACCCCCGTGTCCGCGTGATCGAGAATGACGAGAACCTGGGAGCCGAGGCCAACTGGAACAAAGCCCTGGGGGTGGCGCGGGGGCGGTTAATCAAAATCCTATGCGCGGACGACCTGCTATATCCATCCTGTCTGGAAAAGCAGGCCGGCGTTCTTAGCGATCCCAGGAATGCCGGTGTGGCCCTCGTCACCTGCCGCCGCGACGTGATCGATGGCAACGGCCGTGTGTTGATGCAGCGCGGCTTGAGCAATTACCATGGGAGGATGGCGGGGCTGGAGCTGATCAGGAAATCAATCCGCGCGGGGACTAATCTGGTGGGAGAGCCTGCGGCGGTCATGCTGCGACGTGACCTGCTCGACGGCTCGAGCAGATTTGATGGCGCCAATCCGTACGTTATCGACCTCGACTTCTGGTGCCGCTTGCTGCTGGACGGCGACCTCTACGCAATCGGGAACACCCTGGCTGCTTTCCGAGTCTCATCGGGGTCATGGAGCGTCGAGGTGGGCCGCAACCAGAGCCGGGATTTCTGTCGATTCATCAACAAAATAGCCGCGCAGCCGGCGTATCGTTTGACGCCTGTTGACAAAGGGTTGGGGAAGACCCGGGCTGTCATCAACGGTATCCTGCGGCAAATTTTCTACCGGGTGGCCCTGCGGCAGCGATAGCAGGCCGCTCTGCTACTGGGAGCCTGTCGCCTCCACCTGATGCTCTTTGGGCAGCCGTCCCAATGAATGGTTGTAAGCAGTCGCTCTCTTGATCCCCTGCGTCATAATGCTGAACATGATCGTGCACATTATCAAAGGATAGATGAAGATCGAAATACTCACATCATTGATGAGGTAATAATAATTGACCGGGATCATCAGGAGGCCGAACAGCAGTGAATAAGCAATGGAGTCCTGGCGTTTTGTATTGGTGTTCAGGAACAGGACAAGCGGGATGAACAGGTTGATCATTGTGTAATCATATGAGCCGTTCGGCAGCATGATCATAGCGATGATCAGCAGCGTCACCTTCCGCCAAACGGCCTTTTCCAGGAAGACCACGTAAGCCGCGATGCCCGCGAACGCCAGCACGGTCACGACCGAATAATATGACGAAATGGCATTCAAGTCAAAGCGGTTGCCAAGGAATATATTATTCACCCCTGCAATCATGCCCCAGATGGTGTGTCCGAATCTGATGCCGTTGTTAGTGTCGGCGGCCTGCGCGAAGATGCGCAGGTTCTCAATGTGGAGCCTCATCTCACCGAGCAAGGTGTTGCCTGAAATGTGAGCTAGAAACCAGTAGCTGCCCAGGGTGATAGCAACTGCGGTTAGGGCTGTGTAGACAGCCTGCCGGTATTTACGTTCGCTGATCAGGAGGACCAGAAGCGTTGCCGGATACAACTTGGTCGAGATCGCCATGGCCAGAAACAAAAAACTCCACCGCGAACGCCTCTCATAGTACAGATAAAAGAAAAGGAGCAGAAAAGCAAACAGGCCGAATTCGATATTGCCTCGGTCGACGACCGTAATCAACGGATATGAGAGAAAAGAAAGAATGATCAGCACCTGGAATTTGAAAAACTTGTTGAGGATGCTATCTACCGCGTAATTGCGGATGAGGGTAACGAATAAACCGAGGAACAGGACCATGCTGACCACGTAGGCGACCTTCTCTCTGAACACGAGGCCCAGCAGATAAAAAATGACCTGGGTAAAAGGAAAATATGCGATTCCGAATCCTGAGCTGTAAGGAATCAGTGCCTGGTTGAAACGGTACGGGTTAAAGAAATCCATGAAATGGTCAGAGGGGATGAACAGGAAAGTATTGTAGGGGTAGGCGAAATTGTCATAGTACGCCAGCACGTAACGCGAAGCCACAGCCGCCAAAAAACCTACCAACACGATTGTGGCAATTAATCCAACTTTGAAATTCTTTGTCTCGCCGCTGTCTTGCTCCATAATAAATGCCTTAAAAGGGGTGGGGATGCCCCCTTCGTTTCCCCATGAAAAATTCATCTTAGGCTAGACCAGTCCAGGATGATTTTCAAACAAATTGCTCCCTGCCTGGTTGCTGAGCCTGCGCGACGGCAATGCCAAAGGTATGGCAGTTGGGCTGGGAAAAGCGGCCTAGCCGCCCCGTCTCGATCTCAGCACCCGCCAGCCGAACCGCGGCAGCGCCACCATCCGGCGGGCGCGGGTAGGCTCCAACCACAGGCGGAAGAGCCATTCCAGGCCCAGCCTGCGGAAGGGGCGCGGCGCCCGGGGCACTTCTCCGGAGATGAAGTCGAAGGCGCCGCCGACACCGATGGCGACACGCACATCCGTGAGCCGGTCCCGGTTCCTCTCGATCCAGAAATCCTGTTTGGGACAGCCGTACGCCACCGCAAGCACGCCGGCACCCGATTCATTGATCTCCCGTACCGTTTCCAGATCGGTTTCGGGGTTGGGGTCGCGGCTGCTGGCGCCGGCCACCACCAGGCCGGGGAAGCTGCGCCTCAGGTTGGCCGCGGCCAGCTCGGCGATGCCGGGCCTTCCTCCAAGCAGGAAGATGCCAAGACCTTTTTCGGCGCAAAGCCCGCAGATGCGGGGCAGCAGGTCGGTGCCGGTGACCCGGTC
Source organism: Actinomycetes bacterium (assembly GCA_021790075.1). Taxonomy (GTDB): domain Bacteria; phylum Actinomycetota; class Thermoleophilia; order BMS3ABIN01; family BMS3ABIN01; genus JAJYIN01. The sequence continues at coordinate 4,916 of JAJYIN010000103.1, forward strand.
CTCGAGCGGCTCCCCCAGCAGGCGCGAGGCCCAGACGATGCCCATGCCGTCGGGAACGTTGAGCTCGGTCCGGTTCAGCAGCCGCTTGAGGCGGGCGCTTTTTTCTGCCAGCATCACGTACTCGGGGTTGATCGTCACCACCTGTTTGCATCCGGGGGTCTCCAGGAAGGAAGCAATCCGTGTCAGCGATGCCTCCTTGCCGCCGCGGTCGATCTTCACTCCCAGTACTTCCAGCTGGCTGTTTTCCAATATCATCCCGCTGCCCGTTGTTCGCTCGTCATCTGGCCGCTTCTGGTCTTTCATCATCCGTCTGCTCCCGGCAGGTCGCGGGAGGTCTCGCCGGCGCTGCAGGCCCCGCAAGCCCCGGCCGCTGCCTTTCTCGCAACTCCCGCTGCCACCTGCATGTAAATCTCCTCAATCTTTCCGGCCACCTCGTTCCAGTCGTAGCGCGAAGCCGTGAGGCGGGCCTGCGCTCCGATCTGCGCCAGCCGCTCATCCGGGAGATCCAGGGCGGCAATCAGAGTCTGTGCCGCCATTCCCCCGTCGGCAAAATCGGCCAGGAAGCCGTTGCTGCCATCGTCGATGAAGCCGGCAAACGCCGGAATGCGGTTGAGAATGGGGACTGTGCCGGTGGCCATCGCCTCCATCGCCGAGAGCCCGAAGGCCTCGTACTCGGAAGCGGAAACGAATAAGCGCGCCCGGGAAAGGGCAGCCAGCATCTCCGCCTCGCTGAGCTTTCCCGTGAACGTCACGGCTGCGTCCAGCCCCAGCTTCACGGCCAGGCGCTCGAGCCCCGGCCTGAGCCCCTCCCAGTCGGGGCCAATCACCATCAACCGCGCGTTGGGGCGGCGTTCCCGGACCCGCGCCAGGACGCTGATCAGCCGGTCGACGCGCTTGTTGCGCGACAGCCTGCCCACGAACATGAGGGTGCCCTCATCCGGCTGTTTTTCCACGGCGGCGAAGCGCTGATAGTCGATGCCGTTCTCCACCAGCGTCACCCGGCTGCTCACGGAGGAAAACAGCTGCTCGTCCTTGGGGCTGCAGGCGATGACGCGGTCCACGCCCCGCAGGGACAGGCGGGTCGCGGTCATGAAATACGCTTTCTTGAAGGTTTTCAGCCAGTCGGTGTGAAAAAAACCCCCGTGCGTGGACAGGACCACGGGCACGCCGTGCCGGTCGCGCAGGCCGCCCATGAGGTCGACAAAAAAGTCTACGCCGTGGATATGGATGACATCATATCGCGGCGCCAGCTCCAGGAGGCGGGGGGCGAAGAAATAACGCGGCGTTCCCGAGGAAGGCAGGCGGACGATGTCGATGCCGTCGATGCGTTCATAAGGGGGCAGTCGCTGGCCGGTCTTGAAGATGTAATCAAGTGTGGCCACATCGGAGCGGTGGCCCCGGCGCGTCAACTGCCGGCACAGGTTTGAAACGTAAGTTTCCATTCCACCGGTGCTGGGTAAATACTGGCGTACAACCTGGAGAATCTTCATCTGGGCCGTTTCTGGTCGGTAAAAAGAGGCTGTCCCGGAGCGGCTCCGGATTTATCTTTTCCCCGCTGGCAGGCAACTTGCCGGCGACAACGAATTATAGGATTTTTTCTGTTGGTCGGCCAGAGAAGGCGAAAGAAAGGGGGCGGCAATGAAGAAAGCGTGGATGACAGCGGCATTGCTGGCGGCCGTTCTGGTGGCGGTGCCGGCCCTGTCCGGTTGTGGCGGGACGGACCCGAGTACCGCGATAAACAATGCCATACAGAACCAGAAGAACATCAAGTCGGAGCATGCCGACGTCAATATGACCGTCAACGTCCAGGGCGACCTCTCGGCGCTGGGGGCTCAGTACAAGGACCTGCTGCCGCTGTCGGTGACGATCAAGGCCAGCGCCGACGCTGACAACACCGATCCCAACAACCCCAAGGCCCAGGGAAATTTCTCCGTCACCGGCCTGGACAAGGTGAGCACGTTGATGGACAGCAATACGGCCGCCCTGATCGGCGCCCTGGCCAGCATTGATTTCGTGGTCGTGGACCAGCATCTGTACGCCAAGATCAACGGCACCTGGTATGATGCCGGCGGCGCCCAGAGCCTCGGCGGCCTCGCCGGCGGGATGACGACCGGAATAACCGATACCTCGACGAGCGGCAACGCCAGCTGCTTCCAGAATGCGCTGTCGGACACGAGCAAATTCGGCGCCTCACAGATCCTGTCGAACATTCAGGATGTGGGCAGCGAGAGCATCGCCGGCCAGAACTCGCGCCACTTCACAGCCGACATCAATACCAACAACATCATCACCCAGCTCGCCAACACGGCGCGTGACTGCGGCCAGCCCGAGGCGGCCGGCGGCCTCGACGCCGCCAAGTCCCAGATTGCCGGCCTTTTCAAGTCGCTCAAGGCCGACATCTGGGTCGGTGATGACAACAATCTGACACAGGTCAAGTTACATATGGAACTAAACCCGCAAATGCTCGCGTCGCTGGCGTCCGGCCTTGGCGGCAGTGCTGCCGGCAGCGAGGCCCAGGCGCTCACAGGACTGAGCATGGACCTGACAGTGACGCAGTCCCAGTTCAACCAGAGCTTCGCGATCACGAAGCCTTCTGGCACGATCGTACCCATCGATCAACTGCCGCTGTTGGGGCAGCTGGGAGTGGGATCGATGCTGGGCGGCGACACCAGCGGCCTGGGAGGACTGGGAGGCCTGGGGGGCGACACGGGCATCAATGTGCCCAGCGGATCCCTGTAACGGACTGAAATACCACTGTTCTGCTGAATAGC
>JAJYIN010000104.1:0-4125 GCA_021790075.1 Actinomycetes bacterium
CCGATCTCCGCCTCGGGCACTGATGCGGATTAATATTCTTCTTCGAAGGACTTGTCAATCGTCTCTTCGGTTTCCTGGTCCAGCCGGGGGCTCTGTTTTTCTTCACTGCCCTCTTTCTCTGCCCCGGTTTCTATGAATGTCTCCCCGCTGACCATGGCGTCGAAAGCCTTGGCCTTGAGGCGGGCACGGGTTTCATCGATGCGGCGGCGCATCTCTTCCTGGTCGATCATGGACGGCTCGGGCCGCTGCGGCGGCGCCTCCGGCCTTGCCTCTGCCTCCTCCGGCCGCTCCTCTGCGCCGGGTGCTTCTTCCTCGGCGGGCTCGACTGTGGGTTCGCCTTCGACAGGAGTTTTCAGAGCTGCGAACTCTTCTTCCGCTTCGGGCGCCTGCTCGGGGGCTGCCCCGGCTTCAGTTTCGGCCTCAGCGGCCGGAGCTTCTTCCTCGGCGGCTTCGGCCTCGACCGGCGCCGCTGTCTCAGCTTCGGCTTCCCCGGCCGGCGCTTCTTCTTCCAGAGCGGCTTCGGCCTCCACTTCGGCCTCAGCGGCCTGAGCTTCTTCCTCAATGGGAATTTCGATCCCGGTTTCGGCGGCCGGCGCCTCGGCTTCCCCAGCCGGAGATTCCACGATTTCCTCGACCACCAGGGCTTCAGCGGTTTCAATAACTTCGAAGGGCTCCTGAGGCTCAACTTCCGCCTCTTCCCCAGGAACGGCCTCAGCCTCACTTAGCTGCTCTTCTACCCGCCTCCGCGTTTCCTCGATCCGCTCGGCCAGGCCGGCAGCCGGCGCTTCGGGAGCCTCAGCGGGCTCGGCTCCGGGAGCCTGGGGCTGCGGCTCGGCCACCCGGGGCCCCGCCTGCGGGACATAAGGCGGCGCTTCCGGTGGTGGCGGCAGCGCCGGACGGCCGCCTCCCATCAGCATCCTTCTGAGCTCACGTCCTGGTTTGGGGGCAAACAGGAGCGCCAGCCCGGCGCCGACGACGCCGCCTAAAAAAAATTTGGTGAATCTTGCCATAGTTCAGTCATCCTCCATTGGAAAAATCGAACACATCATATTATCTGTTTCGGTAAAAAGAAAGGAACGTCAACCTGGACCCTTCCCCTTCTTGAGTTCCTTTAATCTCCGCGCCAGTTCCTTCTCAAAACCCCGGTCCTCGGGCTGGTAGTAACTGCGTTCCCCCGTCCCGGGCGGGAAGTAATCCTGGGAGACGTAACCTCCCGGGTAGGAATGCGGATACTTGTAGCCGCCTCCGTGCCCCATTCTTTTCGCGCCCGGGTAATGGGCGTCCCGCAAGTGTTTTGGAGGCCGCTTGGTGCCTTCCTCCTGAACGTCCCGCATGGCGGCCCCGATGGCGCGGATGGAGGCGTTGCTCTTCGGCGCCAGCGCCAGATAAGCGACCCCCTGGGCCAGGTTGAGCTGGCATTCCGGCAGCCCCACGAACTCCACCGCCCGTGAGACCGCGGTGGCCACCTGCAGCGCCTGCGGATCGGCGTTGCCCACGTCCTCGGAAGCAAAGATTACCATGCGGCGGGCGATGAACTTGGGATCCTCGCCGCCGGTCAGCATCACCGCCAGCCAGTAAATGGCGGCATCGGGGTCGCTGCCCCGCATACTCTTGATGAAGGCGGAGATGGCGTCGTAATGGAGGTCGCCGCGCTTCTGGTAGAAAACGGGCTTTCGGTGGATGGCCTCCTCGACGACCTCCTGGGGAACCGTCCCCTTCCCGCCGGCCGGCATCAGCTCAGCCGCCGTCTCCAGGATTATCAGCGCCGCCCTGGCGTCGCCCGCGCTGGCGTGGGCGATGGCCTCGAGGCCCTTGGCGCCCACCTTGAGGCCGCCGGCGCCCAGGCCCCGTTCCCGGTCCTTCAGGGCCCGCTTCAGGAGCAGCCCGATGGCAGCGCTCCCGAGCGGCAGGAATTCAAACAGCTCGCACCGTGAGATCAGAGGACCGGTGACCTCGAAGTAGGGGTTCTCGGTGGTGGCGCCGATGAGGGTCACAACCCCGCTCTCGACCACCGGCAGCAGTGCGTCCTGCTGCGACTTGCTGAACCGGTGGATCTCGTCCACGAACAGGAAGGTTGGCCGGTCGTGGAACCGGATCTGCTCCTCGGCCTCGGCAAATACCTTGCGCAGGTCGGCGACGCCGGAGCTGACGGCGCTCACCTGGCGGAAATTGGCTTCTGTCTGGCGGGCGATGATGCGCGCCAGGCTGGTCTTGCCGGTGCCGGGCGGGCCAAAGAAGATCATGGAAGGCAGCCGGTCCGACTCGATTGCCTTCCGGAGGGCGCCGCCGGGCCTGAGGATATGCTCCTGGCCGACGAACTCGTCCAGCGTGGCCGGCCGCATCCGGTAGGCCAGCGGCTGCCGCCCGGAAGGCACATCCGTTTTTTGCAGGTCAAAAAGGCTTAAATCATCCATGTCCTGATTCTACCCTTCGCTGTCGATTCTTGCTATTTCCTGGATGTGGAGGATACAATTTTGGGGCAAGTTCCAGTCGGCAGGAAGGAACCGTCTTCCATGAGCGATAAGGTGCTGGTGCTCAATGCCACCTACGAGCCGCTCAACGTCTGTTCCGCCAAAAGGGCCATCGTGCTGCTTCTCAAGCAGAAGGCCGAGGCAGTCGAGGCGTCTGGCAGGCTGTTTCACTCTGCCGAGGAAACCTTTCCGGTGCCGGACGTAATCAAGCTCAGTTACTTCGTGCGCGTCCCCCGGGGAGAAACGCGCCGGGTTTCGCGCCGCGCTGTGCTGGCGCGTGACAACCACCGATGCCAGTACTGCGGCTCCCGCACCCACCTCACCATAGACCACGTCATACCACGCAGCCGCGGCGGGACCACTACCTGGGACAACATCGTTACCTCATGTGCTCCCTGCAACGCCCGCAAGGGCAACCAGCTGCCGCGGGAAGCGGGCATGCACCCGCGCACCAACCCGCGGCCCCCGGAGCCGTTTGCCTTTATCTACCTGGCAGTCACTGAGATCAGGCGCTCCTGGAAGCAGTATCTGGATTACGCCGTCGCCTGATTCCGGGCTCCGGCTCGTTCCCGCACCGGTTTGACAGTGCTTGAGCGGCTCATCTAGGCTGTGTAAGTCAAACGAGCGGAATTTACCATTGGAGGCTTCTTGAAAGCAGTGATCCTGGTCGGCGGGCAGGGGACCCGTTTGCGGCCTCTGACGCTGGGGACTCCCAAGCCGATGGTGCCGCTGGCGAACCAGCCTTTCGTATCCTACGTCCTCGAGCACCTGAAGAGCCACGGCATCAAGGACATCATCTTTTCCATGGGCTATCTGCCGGATGGCATCAAGTCCCATTTTGGAGACGGCAGCGATTGGGGGCTTGATGTCACTTATGTGGTGGAAAACCAACCTTTGGGGACCGCCGGCGCGGTCAAAAACGTAGAGGACCACGTGGGCGATGATGATTTCCTGGTGCTCAACGGCGACATCCTCACGGACCTGGACCTGGGCGGCCTCATCGATTTTCACCACAGCAAGTCAGCCGTGGGAACCATCGCCCTGACCCCTGTCGATGACCCCACTGCCTACGGGCTTGTGCGCACGGGTGATGACGGCGAAGTGCTCGAGTTCCTGGAGAAACCCAGCTGGGACCAGATCGATACCAACCTCATCAACGCCGGCACATATGTGCTCAAGCGGCAGGTGCTTGACATGATCCCGGCAGGGGTTGAGTACTCGTTCGAGCGGGGGGTTTTCCCCAAGCTGGTGGGCAAGGGGCTCTACGGCTTTAGGAGCAATTCCTACTGGATGGACATCGGGACCCCGGAAAAATACCTGCAGGCCCACTATGACATTCTGGAAAAGAGCGTCGAGACTAACATCTCCGGATGCCTGGACCGGGACTTCGTCTGCATCCAGGGCCAGGTGATTCTGGAAACAGGAGCAAAGCTGGTGCCCCCGGTGATCATCGGCGAGGGCACCACCATCAAGGCGGGGGCGCGGGTGGGGCGCATGGCCGTGATCGGCCCGGGATGCACCATTGCCTGCGGCAGCGTCGTCGAGGAATCGGTGATCCAGGCGGACTGCGAGCTGGAGCCTGACGTGGTCGTGCGGCGCAGCATCGTCGCCCAGGGCGCCACCCTGGGCCGCGGCACGATCGTGGCCGGCGGGG
>JAJYIN010000104.1:4135-7642 GCA_021790075.1 Actinomycetes bacterium
CGATCTCCATCGTCGGGGACCATGCGCGGGTGGAGGGGAATAACATCCTGGCGAACCATATCCGCATCTATCCCAAGACGGTGATCCAGGAAGGAACGATCAGGTTTTGACGCGGGCGGGCCAGTTCCGGAGCCGGTTCTGAAATCAGGCCGGCGGTTTCCGGCGGTCTAGCGGCCGATGCCTTCGTAGGTGAAGCCGGCAGCCCTCACTTTTTCCGGATCGAGGAAGTTGCGCCCGTCGATGATCAGGTGGTGCCGCATGATCTGCTTCATCTTTTCCAGGGGCAGGTCGGCGAACTCTTCCCATTCGGTGACGAGCACGACCGCATCGCTGCCTTCCACAGCGGAGAGCACATCGTCGCACAGCAGCACGCCCCGCACCGCGCGGGCCGCGTCGGGAAGAGCCACCGGATCGTACGCTTTCACGTAGGCGCCGTCCCCCAGCAGCCGCGAGGCCAGCACGATCGAAGACGCTTCCCGGAGGTCGTTGGTGTTTGGCTTGAACGCCAGGCCCAGCAGGGCGATGGTCTTGTCCGAGAGCGAGCCCAGGTGCTTTTTCAGCTTGTTGACAACCCGCCGTTTTTGTAGTTCGTTGACTTCGATGACCGCGGTCAGCAGCTGAAAATGGTAGCCGGAGTTGCCGGCGATCTGCTTGAGCGCGGTCACGTCCTTGGGGAAGCAGGAGCCGCCGAAACCGATGCCCGCATTGAGGAAGTGCCGGCCGATGCGCTGGTCATAGCCCATTCCTTTCGCCACTACGGTGACGTCGGCGCCGATCTCCTCGCAGACGTTGGCGATCTCGTTGATGAATGAGATCTTGGTGGCCAGGAAGGCGTTGGAAGCGTATTTGATCATCTCCGCCGTGGGGATGTTGGTCTTCAGGATCGGCGCTTTCATCTTTCTGTACAGCGCCGCCACCTTCTCGCCCGATTCCTGGTCCCGGAAGCCGATGACGATCCGGTCCGGGTTGAGGAAATCGCCGATCGCGGAACCTTCGCGCAGGAACTCCGGATTGGACACGTAATCGATCTTGTCTAGCTTCTGGCGGGCCAGCTTCGTGATGATCTTGAGGCCGGTGCCTACCGGCACCGTGCTTTTCATCACCAGGATATGGTGGCTGTTGGAAAGCCCCGGCAAGGCGGAGACAACGGCAAAGACGCTTCTCAGGTCGGCATCCCCGGTAAAGGTCGGCGGAGTGTCAATGGCAATGAAAAAGATCTCGCACTGGCTGAAGACTTCAGGGAGCGTGGTGGTGAAGGTCATCCGCTCACGGTTCTTCTGGATCAGTTCCGGCAGGCCGGGTTCGTAGATCGGGATCTGCCCCTGCTGGAGGTTGGCGATCTTCTCGGCATCGATGTCCATGCAGACCACGTGGTTCCCCAGCTCCGCGAGGCAGGTGGCAGTCACCAGGCCCACGTAACCGATGCCGATTATTCCTACTGAGTCCATTTTGGAAGTCATCTGTTGCCGTACCTTCTCGAGATTGTTTGCAGGGAGACCCGCCGGTTACCGGTTTTTCGGACGGAACTCATACCTGCCTGAAGGAGACAGCCAGTTTCACCATGGTGTCTTCGCTGAGGGAATTCTGGAGGCTGTTGGTGATCCAGTAAACCGCGTCGCCGTCTTGCCAGGCCAGGCACCGCAGCCGGTCGTCCACGTAATAGAAATTATACGTCTTTCCGTTGATCTGCCGCTGGACGCTGGGCGCGTCCAGCAGGGGGGCGCTGGTGAACGTGGTTTCCATGATCCCCCAAGTCTCGCCCGATTGGTCGGTGGCGACCACCTTGAGCGCCGGCTTCGGACCATCGTCCGTCTCGATCTCATACGGATGGAAATCGGCGTAATCGAATGACGCCGGGAAACTGGCAGGCTTCTCCACCGGGAACGGCAACTGGCTGGCGGCCGCCTGCCAGCTGCGCTGGCCGGTCGTGGAATTGTCCTGGAACTGGATGGGGCTGCTGGCCGCCGGCTGGTCTTCGGTAAGCTGGCCCTTGAAGTTGTCGCCGACGACTATCAGCAGCTGGGCGCTGGTCGAAAGCCCCGCCGGCATCGGCTCCGCCTTGCACGGTTTCAGAAGCGTCGACAGCTCGTCCGCCGCCGGCTGGTTTCCCGGTTGATAATATACCTCGTTGTCGGTGTAGTGGTTGTTGGCGTTGCCGGAGACGGTTACTGCCGTCATGCCCTTGCCCGTGAGCAGGTTGGCCGCCAGGTTGGCCGAGCCGGCCACGCCGCTCCCGTTCATGACCTCGACGCTGAGTTTCTTGGTCTGATCCGACGGGACCTGCGCCGGCGCCTCGCCGGGCACGGCCGGGGCCGGCTGGCTGAAAGTCGGCGACTCGAACTGGCTGATGACACCGGTGAGTTTCGATTTGTCGAGCAAAACGTTTTCGCCTTGCATGATGATCGGGATCTGGGCCTGGTAGATATGGTCCCGGTTCAGGCCGAGCAGGAACTTTGTCATTGACAGCGCATCGCCGCGGCCGAGGTCCGACGTAGTGTTGCTGGCGAAGATGTCGGCCAGCTCCGGAATCTTGGTGATGTTGCTCCAGGTCATCGATTGGGCCTTGGCGTCCCGGAGGAAGTACTGCTGTCGCTTGATGCGCATGAAATCGCTGTCGGTGTGGCGGAAACGCACGTAGGCCAGCGCGTCCTTGCCGTTCAGCTTCTGGTATCCGGGATAGACGTCTATGGGGTCGTAGGCTTCCCCGGGAGCGGCGTCGCTGTTGTCGTTGAAATAGCGTTTGTCGACGTCCACGTAGATGCCACCCAAGGCGTCCACCGCCTGCGAGAAGCCGGTGAAGTTCATGGTGACGAAATGGTGGATCGGCTCCCCGGTCAGCTTTCTCACCGTGTCGATGGCCAGCGGCACGCCGCCGATGGCATAGGCGGCGTTGATCTTGTCCTGCCCCACGCCGGGGATGTTGACAATCAGATCCCGTGGTATCGACAGAATGGAGAGGCACTTGCCCTGCGGGTTGACCCGCACCAGCATCATGGAGTCGGAGCGGTGGGAATTGCCGTCAGGATCCTCGTCGGTGCCCATCACCAGGATGTTTTCAGGCTGGTCTGGCGGCGGGATGTCCAGTTGCTGCTGGGCTTCCACGACTACCTGCGTATTGTCGCCCATCTTGCCGAGCGTGCGGTAGGCGAAGATGGAACCGGCCAGCCCCACGATGAGGATGAGAATCAGGACCGAGAGAGCGGTCCATTTGAGGATTCTCTTCCACAGCGCCGGCTTCTTGTAATGCCTCCCGCGTTTTAACAATCTCATGGTGTTCTCGAATATCTAGCCTTATAAAAACGGCCTCCCGGGGAGGCAAAAACCGCTGAACATTATACTGCGGCGCGTCTGCCCCCCGCAAGCGGCGCCGGTTTCGTGGCGGCGCCCGGCACGGTCTCATCCCGCCAGTATTTTTCTGTAGATTTCTTCATACCCTTCAGTCGCTTTTGCGACACTGAATTTGTCGGCCACGTAGCTGCGGCAGGTTTCCGGGTCGATTTCGTCAGA
>JAJYIN010000105.1 GCA_021790075.1 Actinomycetes bacterium
CGGCGCCCGGGGAGCCCGGGTCCACAAGCGCGAGGGCGCCCGGCTGAAACCCCCCAAGCCGCTTTCCCAGCTCTGCGTCGGCGACGAAGCCGTCATCGAGCGCGTCTCCGAGGAGGAGCCGCAGCTGCTGCAGTACCTGGCCACCCTGGGGCTGCTGCCCAATGCCAGCATCCGCGTGCGGGAGATCGCCCCTTTCAAAGGGCCGATGCTGGTCCAGGTTGCCGGCTCCCAGTACGCCCTCGGCCAGGAAGTCGCGTCCAAGATCATGGTGAGGACGAAGTAACTTATGGAATTCTCCTGTCACGGCGCTCTCAATAAACTGGGCAAGGACACTGATTTCGTCGTCGCCCTGGCGGGCAACCCGAACGTCGGCAAGTCCAGCGTCTTTAACAGCCTCACCGGGATGGGCGTGGATACCGCCAACTACCCGGGCAAGACGGTGGAGGTCAACATGGCCACCACCCAGCTGAACGGCACCCGCATTGGCATCATCGACCTGCCGGGGACTTACGCCCTCGGCGCCGTCTCCGAAGACCAGTGGGTGGCGCGCCAGGGAGTACTTGACGGCAACCCCGACGTGGTGGTGATCGTCCTCGACGCCACCAATCTGACCCGCAACCTTTATATGTGCCTGCAGTTCCTCGAGTTGGGCTATCCTATGGTGGCGGCGCTGAACGTGTTGGACCTAGCCCAGCGGCAGGGCCTCGACATCGACATCGAAAAGCTGTCGCGGCACCTGGGGGTGCCGGTGGTGCCTACCGTGGCCAACCGCGGCGAGGGGCTGGATGAGTTGATGATGGCCGCCGCCGAGGTGGCGCGGACGCATCAGAAGCCCTCCCCCGAGCACCTGGAATACGGACGCGACGTGGAGATGGTCATCGGCGAGCTGACCGCGGCCATTGCCGCCGCCAATCTCAAAGACCCTTACGGACTGCCCCACCGGGCCCTGGCGATCATGCTGCTCGAGAATGATACCGAGTTCATCGAGCTGACCTCAGCGCTTCCCGGATGGCAGCCGGTCCTGGAGCAGGCCGCCAGTCTCCGGCAGATTATCGAGGAGGAGCACGGCCAGCCAGCCGGCAGCCGCCTCGCCGGCGAGCGCCACGCCCTGGCGGGCATCATCACCGACGAGGTGGAGACCGTCATCCCGGTCAGGCGGCAGGACTGGGGCGAGCGGCTATGGAAGTACACGACGGCGCCCATGACCGGGGTTCCCATCCTCTTCCTGGTCCTGGGGGCCATCTTCGTGCTCATGTACGTGGTCGGGAACAACCTCAGCACCATCATGGGCGACTTCTGGATCAACTACCCGGCGCAGATTATCGATCCGGCTGTTACCCGGGTTTTCGGCGACAACGCCATCGCGTGGTCGCTGCTGTGGGGTCTTGACGCCGGTGTTGATGCAGCTCTTACTATTGGCATCCCATTCGTTCTAACTTTTTATATTCTGCTGGCTTTTCTGGAGGATACCGGTTATCTGAACTCGCTGGCTTTCCTCACCGATTCGGTGATGCACAAGTTCGGCCTGCACGGCCGGGCGATGATCCCGATCGTGGCCGGCGCCGGCTGCAACGTGCCGGCGATCATCGGCACCCGCGTGCTCAGCACCACCCGGGAGCGCCTGCTGGCCAGCATCCTGATTGTCCTGGTTCCCTGCAGCGCCCGCACGGCTGTGATCTTCGGAGCGGTGGCCATTTATGGCGGCCTCCGGCTGACCCTGTTGCTGTATGTCATTATTCTGGTGGTATGGGTACTTGTCGGCCTCGGCCTCAACAAGATCATGCCCGGCAAGCCGACCGGGCTGGTGATGGAGATGTTCCCCTTCCGCCGGCCTCACCTGAAGACCCTGGTCAGAAAGACCTGGTTCCGCTTCAAGGCGTTCGTCTTCATGGCGGTGCCGATCCTGCTGGGGGGGAGCGTCGTCCTCGGGGCGCTTTACAAGACCGGCTATCTGGAAAACATTGCCGGGCCCCTGTCACCGGTAGTCGAGGGCTGGATGGGGTTGCCCGCCGTGGCGGGGCTGACGCTGGTGATGGGTGTGCTCAGAAAGGAGCTTGCCCTGCAGCTGCTGCTGGCCCTGGCGGTGATGTCCTACGGCGTCGAGGCCCAGAACAACCTGCTCCTGATCATGAGTGTCAGCCAGCTGTTCGTCTTTGCCCTGGTGACCGCCATCTATATCCCCTGCGCCGCCACTGTCACCGCCCTGGGCCGCGAGCTGGGCTGGAAACGGACTGCTGCCGTCTCTGTCTTTACCATCGCGCTGGCGGTGCTGATGGGTGGGCTGGTCAACCAGGCTGTCCACTTCTTTGGTTGAGGCCGTTGCCTGAATGATGATCTGCTTCGCCGGGCGCCCCGGCAGCGGATGCATGAGGCGCCCGCGCCCTCGATTTTTTCCCGGCAAGCGGCTACAATCAACCTCTCTCTTGTTCAAACCGGAATACAGCTATGCGGTTAAGCAAACCGGTTAAGAAACACTCTGGTTTTCCCGATAGTTCTTGCACTTCACAGGGCTAGACCCGCAAGAGGGGAGGTGACCCGCAATGGCAAGCGATGCCAGGGTCAAGACGCAACCTGTCAGGGCGAAGATCCTTACCGACGAGTATGAGATCGAGGGCAATGTTCACCTGAAGCCAGGCACCTACCAGGGCCGGGTGTCGGATATACTGAACGCTCCCGAAGTAGAATTCATCCCCGTAACCCAGGCGACCTGCACCAGCCGCAATTCCAGGGGCTCCGCGCCGGTAAAGACGGATTGTACCATCGTACAGGTCAAGACCATCAGGATGGTCTTCCCGTTCGAGGATTCCTGATCCTTACCGCCCACCGGAATACCTGAGTCATACCCCCAAGGGGGCGCTCTTTCCCCCAAGGTTCCCGCATGGTCCTGCCTCTAACCGATGTACAACCTGCCGTTTCATTTATTGTACAATTGGATAAACAAACAGCGCCGGCCAAACCTTATGATTTATCCATGGCCTTTTCCAGAAGGCCTCAGCCCTCCAGATGTACAAAAAAGGTGAACCATGGGACTGCGTGTTTCCGAGATTCTGAAATTACCGATCCTGGCTGACGCCAAGGTTCTGGCCGGCCGGAAGGGGTTGCAGCGCGAGGTGACCCAGGTCACCGTCGGCGAGGTGCCAGACATCGGCGACTGGCTGACCGGCGGCGAGCTGGTGCTCTCGACCTTCTTCGCCCTTGATACCAACCCGGAAGCCCGTGTTGAGTTCACCCGCAAGATCGTCAACGCCGGCGCCGCCGGGTTGCTGGTGAAGCCGGGGCGGTTCATCAAGAGCGTCGATCCCGAGATCATCTCCCTGGGCAGCCGCCATAACTTCCCCGTTGTTGAGATACCTCCCGATGTGCGGTGGACGCATATCATTGCCGAGATCTCCGAGAAGATCGTGGGCGAGCATCTGTCCCTGCTGAAACGTTCACGCGACATTCACCAGCGGCTGTTGCAGGTGGTCATCGACGGGGGCGGCTGGCAGAGCATCGCCGACACCACCGCCGAGCTGCTGGGCCGCCCCGTGGTGCTCGAAGACTCCTTTTACGAGCTGCTGGCGGCTTCGATTCCGGAAGGAACCGATACCCGCCTGGTCAGCGAGCTCGAGGCCCGGCGCCGGGGCGGTCAGGCGCCGTCTGCCGCGGGCGACCGTTCCCGGGAACGCTATCTGCGGATGCCGCTGGGCGAGTCCGGGGAGCACCCCGCCGTCATCACTGTGCCGGTCACCGTGGGCCGTGACGTGCAGGGATTCGTTTCCAGCTTTGAGAACGGGGCCCCGCTCAACGACCTCGACCTGGTGGCTCTGGAAAGCGCCGCCACCGTGGCGGCGGTGGCCATGGGGCGTGAGCGGGCGCGCATCGAGGCCGAGACCCGCCTGCGGGGTGATTTCGTCGATGACCTCGTCGGCGGCGAGTTCGACGGCGGCCCCAACATGCTGCAGCGGGCCAGTTTCCTGGGCGGCGACCTCAGCCGCGGCTGCCTGGTCCTGATAGCCGACATCGACGCATTCGGTGACTATGTCAAAAAGCGCGAGCTCAAGGAACAGGAAGTGCAGCAGATCAAGAACCGTTTCTTCAAGGGCGTCAGCCAGGTGGTGCGCTCGCATCATCAGCGGCCCCTGATCACCGCCAAGAGCGACAACGTGATCGCCTTCCTGCCTCCGGTCGGGGACGACCCCAGAAAGCTCATGTCAGTTGCGCGGTCAACGGCGGTGCTGGTCAGGAAGACCTGCCTGCAGCTGCTGCCGGACCTGAGCGTCTCCATCGGGCTGGGGCGCTTCCATGCCCAACCGGCGCAGACCCGCCGTGCCTACCGGGAGGCCCAGTCGGCGCTCCAGGTGAGCCAGCGGCTGGGGAATACCGGCGCCGTGGTCACCTTCGACGATATGGGCGTCTACAAGCTGCTGCTGGGGGCGCTGGAGGAAGACCCGGACGAGGTGCGGGACTTTTACGATGAGACCATTGCCCGTGTCGAGGAATACGACCGCAGGCACAACACCGACCTGGTGGGCACCCTCGAGGCATACCTGGCCAACAACCGCAGCGTCGCCGCCACGGCGGAAGCGCTCTATACGCACCGCCATACCATTCGCTACCGCCTGGGCCGCATCAACGACCTCACCGGCCTCGACGTCCACAAGAGCGAGGATCAGGAAAAGCTCGGGTTCGGCCTCAAGGCCATGCGCCTGCTGAGGCGGTAGAGGGCGCTCGAAGGCGTCCATCAAGCGCCGGCCGCCATGCGTCCGCGGCGCGCCAGGGGGCGCTCGGAGGTCCCGAAAAAGGCGGGCCCCGATTGATTTCCGCCCCGATTGATCCCTGAGTCCAACCGGCACCCCGTCTTTTTTGGCCCCGGGGATAAAAAAACAGGGATGCTTCCGGGTCTATAATCCAAGAGTACAAACAAATTCCCATTCGGCGCATGGCTTCAGACAGGCTGAGGGCAGCGGTTTCCGCCCGGTTCTCGGCCTGCTGGCGACTCTGGAGTAAATTGTGTGAAATAGCAGGCATTTGCTCTTCCATCTGTCTCAAAAAACCAGGAAAATGAAGAAAGACGTTTATCATTATGTATAATTGGATGTCGAGCGCCGCTCCGGCCGTCTATTTGAAGGCTTCCCTTCGGCAATTCCGTTTCATCAGCGCCGGCTCTTTTGCGGCCCAAAGCGTGGGCGGAAGGGAGGCCGAAGGCGCTCGTTCCACAGGGAGAGACTAACTGACAATGTGCCGACTCAGCGCCATAACTTCAGCTGAATATTTTTCACCCATGGAGAACGTCATGGCTCTCAACACCATGAAAGAAGGCCACGACGGTTCCGGGCTGGGCCTGACCCTGCGCGACCTGGGCGGCGATTTCGCCGGTTTCAAGGGGCTGCCGATCCTGTCCGGCATCTGTTCCCAGAAGGGGCTGCGGGACCTGGACAATTACATGTACGCGCAGGGCTTCGAGGAGATCCATTTCTGGGAGCCCAATATCGACGCGGCGGCGCCGCAGCCGGAGTTCGGCCGCCACGACCATTACTTCGCCAAGGTCTACGAGTACCCGCCGGGTTACCAGGACCGGCCCGAGTCCGAGAGGGAAGAGTTGCTGCTGAGCGTGCGTCTGGCGCTGCGCCAGATGGGCGAGGCCGATGGCTCCATCTTCGTCTTTTCGTTTTATCCCGATGTGGTGACGCTGAAGGAAGTGGGCGACCCCCTGGACCTGGCGCATTTCTTCCGGCTGGACGACGACCGGCTCAAGGCCAGGATCATCCTGGCCCAGGGACGTCAGAACACCAACTACGCCATCTACCTGTACGCTTGCCATCCCTTCTTCCTGCAGGGATACTGCACCATGACCAATGGCGAGAATACGGCGTTCGTGCCCATCCGCGAGTTCCTCGAGAGCCGCGGGTTCCCGGGTTACATGGGCTACAACTCCGACAGCGAGGTGTTCGTGCACATCCTGCACTACATCAAACGGCAGCTGGGCTATCCATTGACCTATTACAAGGATGTGATAACACCGCTGACGCAGGCCGAGATCGATACGCGCAAGGACCGCGAGGCGCTGACGCTGATCAAGAGGTCGTTGAGGCCGCTCTGCATTGACGGCCCCAACTGCGTCATTGGCTTCACTCCCGACGGCTCCACGTTCATGGTGCAGGACGCCAAGAAGCTGCGCCCCGGGGTGGTCGGCGGCATGCCCGGCAAGTACGCCCTCATGTCCGAGGAATGCGGCCTCGACCGGGTGGTCCCCGGCCGGGACAAGGCGGAGGATTTCGCCCCGATGAAGTACGACATGGCGATCGTTACCCCCGGCGCCGGGGAGCTGGTCCGCTGGAGCCAGCTAAACTCGGGGCTAAACTCGGGGACACCATACTAATTTTTAGCAGGCTTTTTTTGCGAGATTATTGGCGAAACGCCTGAAGGAAAAATGAAAGCAGCAGAACGGCTGGATAACAACCACGAGCTCTCCCTGAGGGAGTTCCCATACATCATCAGATGGCGGGACGACCGCTGCACCCGGTGCGGCCGCTGCACGGCCGTCTGCCCGGTCAACGCCATCGAGCCGGCCCCGCACGTGCACCGGCGGGTGATCTCCGAGGGCGGCACGCCGACGCCGCGGGCGTCACGGGAGATCGTCCACGTGGTCAAGCAGGTCACCGACATCGACCGCTATTGCACTGGCTGCGGCGCCTGTACGCTGGTCTGCCCCAACGAGGCCATCGAGCCCGAGTACAACCCCCAGCACAAGTTCCTGTTCTACAAGAACAAGGGCGGTCAGCCCGCCCGGCGGGGCGGCCGCCGGAACGACCCGGCGCCCTCGACGGTAGACCAGCTCAAGTTCACCCGCATCTCCATGCTTACCGACCCGGCGCTGGACGCCGGCCGGCACGAGTTCCGCATCCGCACCCTGCTGGGGCGCACGCTACCGCCGCAGGAGCTGCCGCTCAGGGTAAGGGG
This sequence comes from Actinomycetes bacterium, assembly GCA_021790075.1. Classification (GTDB taxonomy): domain Bacteria; phylum Actinomycetota; class Thermoleophilia; order BMS3ABIN01; family BMS3ABIN01; genus JAJYIN01. Next base: position 6,943 of record JAJYIN010000105.1, read on the forward strand.
CGGCCGGCTTCAGGTTGACAAAAAGTCTGAAGTGTTTGTGCCCCCGGTGCGCGAGATCTATCCGATCCGTATTGGCAGCATGAGCGTGGGCGCGCTCTCTCCGCACATGTGGGAGGGTCTGGCCATGGGCGTCGCCTACCTGAACGAGGTCGAAGGCATGCCGGTGGTGATGGCCACCGGCGAGGGCGGCATCCCGCCGCGCCTGCTCAAGAGCCGCTTCGCCAAATATTTCATCCTCCAGATCGCGTCCGGCTATTTCGGCTGGGACGAGATCGTGCACGCCATTCCCGAGATGACCGAGGACCCGGCCGCCATCGAGATCAAGTACGGCCAGGGCGCCAAGCCCGGCGACGGCGGCCTGCTGATGGCATACAAGGTGCTCAAACTGATCGCCCAGATCCGGGGCGTGCCCGAGTTCGTCGACCTGGCTTCGCCGCCGACGCACCAGACCAAGTATTCCATCGAGGAAGCGGTCGCCAAGATGATCCAGTCCATGTCGATGGCCTGGGGATTCCGGGTGCCGGTCTATCCCAAGATTTCCGGGACCAAGACGGCCGGAGCCGTACTCAACAACCTGGCGC
>JAJYIN010000106.1 GCA_021790075.1 Actinomycetes bacterium
CCACTGGATGATGCTCACCATCCCCTTTGTCCTTTATGGCATCTTCCGCTATCTTTACCTGGTGCACATCCGCCTTCGGGGAGGGTCTCCGGAGCAGGTCCTGCTTACCGACGTACCCCTTCTGATCAACATCATGCTGTGGGGGTTCACGGCGGAGGCGGTGCTCGAACTGGCCTGATTTTAGGGACGCGCGTTTCCATGTTTCCAGTCCGGAGTGGCGAGGTGCGTTGACAATATTACATAACTTTAATGAGGGAAAGCTGACATGAAATCGAAGGTAGCGGTTCTAAAAACCACACCGGAAACGGTGCTGGATGACATCGGCCGGCTGATGCGCATGGCCGATTATACCGACTTTCTTCCCCAGGAAAAGCAGACTAACCTGAAGATCAACATCTCCTGGCACGTCTGGTATCCGGCCTGCTCAACCGCACCCTGGCAGCTCGACGGCATCATCCGGACGCTGCTGGAGGACGGTTACCGCAGGGAGTCGCTGGTGCTGGCCCAGAACCGGACCGTGGTGGTGGACGACCGCATCGGGGAGATCAACAACGGCCACACCACCGTGGCTGCGAAGTACGGGCTGGAGTTCACCCGGCTCTACGAGCCTCCGGTGAACTGGGTGCCTTACGAGCCGCAGGCAGAGATGCTGGTGCTTGACAAGGTTTATGAGAAGGAAGGGATCTGGATCCCGGATATTTTCCTGGGCGCCAACGTCATCCAGCTGCCGACGGTGAAGACGCATGTGTTCACCGGCACCACCGGCGCCATGAAGAACGCCTTTGGCGGACTGCTGCAGGAGCACCGCCACTGGACCCACAGCGTCATCCATGAGACCCTCGTGGACCTGCTGGCCATCCAGAAGGAAATCCACTCCGGCATCTTCGCCGTGATGGACGGCACCATATGCGGCGACGGCCCCGGACCCCGGGCGATGGTGCCTCATGAAAAGGATTATATCCTCGCGAGCGCCGACCAGGTCGCGATCGACGCAGTGGCGGCCAAGATGATGGGCTTCGAGCCCCTGGACCTCAGGTATATCCGTCTGGCCCACGAACGCGGGCTCGGCTGCGGCAGTGTTGATGACCTGGAGATTGTTGGCGAAGATATCACTCATGTCAACTTCCACTTCCATGGCCGGGAGGATACCCTGGCCAGCCGCGGCCAGAAGGCCATTTACCACGGGCCGCTGAAGCCGCTGGAGAACTTCCTGCTGCGCAGCCCGATCGTCCCCTGGTCATACGCGGCCTCCAAGGCTTACCATGATTACTACTGGTACCCCTTTCACGGCCGCCATCATGTCGAGGACATGGCGGAGACCAAATGGGGACAGCTCCTGATGTCCTACCTGCCGCCAGGGGCGGAGCTGGAGAACCAGGGCAAGAGCGCTACTACCTTCATCGCCGCTTCCACCGCGGCCGCGCTGCTGGGCATGAGCGCCTTTTCCCGGGTGGCCCGGATGGCGCGCCGTAAATAACTCGGGGACACCATACTATTTATTTGCAGGCAAATGAGGGAATTAATCCCGGAACGCCGTAGCTAATTTGCAGGTATTGGGCATGATGGGGTTGAGACTTGATGACATGTGGATGTTTTGGTGCGAGGACAGGACTTGATAGAAATTGATGAAAAGATTCTGCGGCGCAGCCGGTTTGGTAATGCAAAAACCTGCAATTAAATAGTATGGTGTCCCCGAGTTTTCAGGGAGAGCGGCCTTGACAGCCCCGGTCAGGAACTCCGCAGCCGCCGCTGACGGGAACCGGTACCACCAGATTCGGATGGTGCTCATCTACATCCTCATCGCCAATCTGGCGGTATCGCTGGGAAAGGGCATCGTCGGCTGGAAGAGCGGCTCCATCGGCATGGTGGCCGATGCTTTTCATTCCCTGATGGACGGCTCTTCCAACGTCATCGGCCTGATCGGCATCTGGCTGGCTTCACGGCCCCGGGACGAGTCCCACACCTACGGCCACGCCAAGTTCGAGACCTTTGCCAGCATCGGCATCGTGCTGCTGCTGCTGCTGACGGCGGTCGAGATAGGGCAGAGCGTCTACGGCCGGCTGACGGCGGCCAATCCGGAGGTACCGGCAGCCGGCGTGCTGGCTTTCGCCACCATGGGCGTTACTATCGTCATCAATGTCGTGGTCACTGTCTACGAACGGCGCCGGGGACTGAAGCTGCGAAGCAATTTCCTCGTTGCCGACTCGCGTCATACCATGAGTGATATTTATGTTTCCTTCTCGGTAGTCGCCAGCCTGATTGCCGTCAGCCTGGGCCTGCCCGTCATCGACGCCCTGGTGGGCGGCGCTATCGCCCTGGTGATCGCGTACGCCGCCTTCAAGATCATGAAGGAGGCGTCTTATGTCCTGCTGGACCGGGCCGTGCTCGATCCCGGCGAGGTGGAAAGAATCTGCCTGAGCGTGAGCGACCCGGGCATACAAGGCTGCCACAAGATCCGCACCCGGGGCAGCGAGACCCACTTCTGGATCGACCTGCATCTTCTGGTGGACCCGGAAATGAGCACCAAGGATTCACACCGGCTGGCCTCAAAGGTGGAGCGGCGGCTCAAGGAGGCGTTTGGGGAGGATACCGATACGACGATCCATATCGAGCCGGGAAAGGCCGGGTAGGGGAGTCGGAACTGGGCGCTTGGGAGTGAGGCGCTTGGGAGTTCCCCTGGCTCCCCCATTCGCGCCAGAAGTCCGGGCTGAACCACTCACCCGCGTGCGCGCTCAAGGAGGGTCGCTGCGGGAAACTCCCGAGCGCCCCGATTCCCTGGCTCCCCCATTCGCGCCAGAAGTCCGGGCTGAACTCCTAACCTCCTTTAATAATTACCGGATTAGTCCGTCCTTATAAAGCACCCTCTGACTGGCAAGAAGGGGCTGGCCGTCGAGTGAAACCACATGTACGGGGCCGCCCATCAGATTGGTGAAGCTGGGCGTGATGCGGCCGCGGGCAGGCACCGTAAAGTAGTCGTTGCCCGGGTTGGCCGCGTCGTGGAGCCGGAGATTGCCGATTTCAATTCGCACCCTGGCGTCGCTGCTTCCCAGGTTGGAGATCAGCAGCCAGTCGCCGGCCATGTAGTCAAAACGCTTGGAATCGTACCAGGGGAACCATTGATCCTCAATGGAAGATGCCGGCCGCCCCTGCACTTCCTCGAAGCTGTTGCGGAAGAGGACCCGCTGGGAGGCCAGCAGCGGCTGCCCGTTGAGAGAGTGCACGTAAACCGGTCCGTCCATCAACCCATCGAACTGAGGGGTGACGATGCCGCCCGGCGGGATGGCGTTACCGGTAGCGTTGCTGTAACTGGCCACCAGGCGGCCGCCAACAAATATGTTGACTGCCGCGGGCAGGCTGCCCTGGTTGGCCACCAGTACCCAGTCCCCGTTCATGCCGTGTGCCCGTATCAAGTCATACCAGGTGAAGTAATATTCCGTGCTCAGTCCTGCCGCCGGCTGGCCCATGACCTCACTGAAACTTTGTTGATAGAGCACCCGCTGGCTGGTGATGAGCGGCTGGTGATTGGTCGAGCGCACTTCGACCGGGCCGCCCAGCACCATGGGAAAAACCGGGGTGATGGTCCCGCCCGGCGGGATGGCGTTGCCGGCGGCCGCCGTATAGGCCGCCACCTGGGCGCCGCCCACCCAGACGCCGACATCCGCCGGCTGGTTGCCCTGGTTGGAGATGAGGATCCAGTTGCCCGTCATGCCGTGCTGGGGCATCGAATCGTACCAGGTGAATTCATACGAATCCGCCAGCGCACCGGCGGGGACCCCGAGCACTTCGTTGAATGAATCGCGGTAGATGACCCTCTGGCTGGCCAGCAGGGGCTGGCCGCTCACCGATACAACTCTCACGGGGCCGCCCAGCTTTCCTGGAAAAACAGGCATCGCCTCGCCGCCCTCGGGAATGGTAAAAAAGTCATTGCCGGGGTTGCCAGGATCGTGCATCTTCTCATTGCCGATGTATATCTCTACCGTGGCGTCGCCGGTTCCCTTGTTCATGACCAGGATCCAGTTGCCGCCCATGCCGTCCTGTGGCAGCGAATCATACCAGGGAAAATAGTACGCGCCCGCCTGCATTCCGTCCCCGGCGCTAGGCATCTCGTTGAAGCTGCCCAGCATCATCCCGCTGGGCGGGAAGCGCCGGATCTCATTGGCCAGCCTGGCGATGTCGTTCCCGTAAGTGGTGCCGGGCACCGCCCAGCGCCCTCCGAGTTCCCGCAGGGTGTGGGCGGTATTGGCATGAACATTGCCAAAATGGCGGGGATCGAAAGCGGAGCTGCAATAGGCATTCTGATGGTCGGGGAACGCATACCAGGCCAGATGGGCGTAATGGCCGATAACCCCCAGCTCCGGCGTGGCGAAGACGTTGCCGCGGCTGCCGCCGGTGACGCCGATGCCGGCGAAGTTGTTCTGCCAGGGTTCGGCCCCGCCGGCCCCGCCGTAGCGGAGGAAATTGGTTTCCAGCAGCATCTGGGCAAAGGCCAGGTCGGAGCGGATGCCAAAACGGTAACCCATGTCCGTGTACATCTGGGCGATGCCCGGCACGATATGGTTGGGGTTGCGCGTGTCGAGCTCGGCTTCCATCTGCGATGGAGTGATGTCGGAGGTTCCCACCAGGGGGTCGTCGGCGGTGACGGCTCCGGCCTCGGGCGGCGCCGCCAGGAAAACAACAACAGCCAGCAGCGCCGCCGCCAGCAGCGCCGCCGCGCCAGGCAGCAACCAGGACGGCATCATCGACTCACCAGGGGGCCGCAACCGGGGCGATATCTTCTGCCCGACCGGTTTCCCGCCGCTCATTTCCTGTTCCATGGGCAGCATGTCAGCGTCCCACCAGTAACTGCGCGTATCCGTACAGTACGCGCTGGCTTACCAGCAGCGGCTGGCTGCTGGCGGAAACCACCCGCACAGGGCCGCCCATGAGGTTGCTGAACAGCGGCGTTACCCGCCCGCCCTCCGGCACGGTGAAGAAATCATTGCCCGGGTTGGCCGGGTCATGCATCTTGGCTCCGCCTACCCAGATCTCCACGGTGGCGTCGCCGCTGCCTTCGTTGGCAACCAGGATCCAGTCGCCGGACATGCGGCTGGAAGCCGTTGAGTCATACCAGGTGAACAGCTGCTCGCTCGCCGCTGCCGCCGGCGGCACTCCCTGCACCTCCTCGAAGCTGTCGCGGTAAAGCACCCGCTGTGAAGCGATCAGCGGCTGGCCGTTGAGAGAGTGGACGTACACGGGTCCGTTCATCACCCCGCCGAACTGGGGGGTGACGATGCCGCCGGGCGGGATGGCGTTGCCGGTGGCGGCGCTGTAACTGGCCACCAGGATGCCGCCCACGAAGACGTTCACCTCCGCCGGCTGTCCGCCCCGGTTGGCCACCAGCACCCAGTCACCATACATGCCGTCCTGCCGCAGCGAGTCATACCATGTGAAATAATATTCCGTGTCAAGACGGTCCGCGGGGTAGCCCGTCACTTCGCTGAAACTTTCCTTGTACAGCACCCGCTGGCTGACAACCAGCGGCTGATGGTTGGTGGAGCGCACTTCGATGGGGCCGCCCATGGTTTCCGGAAAGACGGGTGTGACGCTGGCGCCGGGGGCGATGGCGTTGCCGGCGGAGGTGGTGTATGCCGCAACCTGGGCGCCGCCGATCCAGATGCCGACCTCGGCCGGCTGGCTGCCCTGGTTGGAGACGAGGATCCAGTTGCCAGCCATGCCGTGGGCCGGTTTGGAGTCGTACCAGCTGAACTCGTAGGCATCCCGCAGGCGCTCCGCGGGCACGCCCGTCACCTCGCTGAAGGAATCATGGTAGATGACCCGCTGGCTGGCCAGCAGAGGCTGGCCACTCAGCGACACCACCTTGACCGGACCGCCCATCGTCGCCGGGAAGACAGGCGTCACCCGGCCGCCTTCAGCGACGGTGAAGAAGTCTTTGGCAGGATTCTGGGGGTCGCGCATACGCTCGCCGCCGATGTAGACCGCCACGGCAGCATCGCCGCTCCCCTGATTGCTGATCAGGATCCAGTTACCGGCCATGCCGCTGCCGGCCGTGGAATCATACCAGGGGAAAAGAATAGTCGTGCCGGTGCCGCCGGCGGGGCCGTCCACAGGGCTCCCGGTAATCTCGTTGAAGTTCCCCATCCAGTTGCCGGCCGGCGAGAACATCCGCATCTCGGTGGCGTACCGCGCGATCGCCTCGCCGTAACCGTAACCGGGCACCGCCCACCTGCCGTTCAGGTCTCCCAGGGTGCGGCAGCCCCGGTAGTTGACATACTGCCAGAGAAGATCGATGTGCGCCCGCACACCGGAGCTGGCGTCGGGATAGGAAGAACCGGGATGGCCCGGCCCGGTGGCGCCAATTCCGGCGAAGTTGTTCTGCCAGGGCTGCACCAGCCCGCCGTAGCGGAGCGAATCGGTCTCGTGCAGCATCTGGGCGAAGGCCAGGTCGGAGCGGATGCCGTAACGGTTGCCCCAGTAGACGTAGAGCAGGGCGATGTCAGGATGGATATGGTTCGGGTTGCGCAGCGCCAGCTCGGCCTCCAGCTGGGCAGGCGTCAGGGGGGAGCCGCCCGGGAGCGGCTCGCCGGCAGTGACGGCGCCGGCAGCCGGCGTGCACGCCAGCCAGACGGCCAAAGACGCCAGGCCGGCAAGCCAAAAGAGAATGGAATTCCAGGAACGCCCTGTCAATAAAACTCCCTGTTGACGGTATTCTTCCCGAAACTGGCCGCAGATGCAATTATGATAAAATCCCGTCCATGAAAATCCCCAGGATCGACCCGGAAAAATGCACCGGCTGCGGCAACTGCGAGGCCATCTGCCCGGAGGTCTTCGAGCTCGGGGACGACGACCGCTCGCACGTGATCGCTTCGGACTTCACGGGCCTGGAGGCCTGTATCGAAGCGGCGGTCGAGAACTGTCCCGAGGACGCCATTTCCTATGAAGAGGAAGAGGCGGGGAAAGAAGATAAACAGGCATAAATGGATTCCTGCAGGTTGATTCCGCGGTTGCCTCGCGCCGCAGAAATGCTATAATGCCAAATGTTGGGCAAGTTCGATCGCGGAGAGGAGCGATTGGCCATCAGGGCACAGAAAACCTATCTTTTTCTTGACAGCCGGAGCAGCGCCTCCGGTTTTTTCATTTCATCAGGGTTTTTCAATATATCGGGGAAAGGCGGCAGGTTAAATGGCTAAGCACATTTTTGTTACGGGTGGGGTCGTATCGTCGCTGGGCAAAGGCATCACGGCGGCGTCGCTGGGGCGTCTGCTCCGCAGCCGCGGCCTCAAGGTGCAGATGCAGAAGCTGGACCCGTACATCAATGTGGACCCGGGCACCATGAGTCCCTTCGAGCACGGCGAGGTCTTCGTCACCGAGGACGGCGCCGAAACCGATCTGGACCT
>JAJYIN010000107.1 GCA_021790075.1 Actinomycetes bacterium
TCAGGTTCTCCATCGCCCAGCCGCCGACTTCCACGCCCGGGCCGGAGCCGCGAACCGTGCTCAGGTCAACCGGCTTGCCGGTGGCGGGATCCGTTAGAACGGTCGACAGCGTCGCGTTGGAGGCGTTCATCGAAGCGGCGACGACGATGTTGGAGTTCTCATCGTTGAGGTTGTACTCCAGGCCGCAGAACCCGACCGGGTTGATCGGCTGGCCGGCGCTCTGCAGCGGGATCTCGCGGATCAGCGATTTGCTGGCCACGTCGATGTTGTACATCTCGTAGTCCGCCAGGCGGAACGCCGAGGTGGTATCGCCCGGCACGGTATAGCTGCCGCCGGAGAGGGCGCCCACCGCGTAGATCGATTTCCGGTCTTTGGACGGGATTACTCCGTGAATCTCCCAGTTCATGAGGCCGGGGTTCATGTCATGCAGACTCGCCGGCGTCACTTCGTTGGGGACCGGGATCTTGTCAATGATGCTCATGGTGGCCACGTCGATCACGGCCACATCGCTTTCGCGGCCGTTGGCCACGTAGAGCATGTCATTCTGGAGGCCGTACTGCGATGCCGGCGCCTGATGTGTCAAGCAGGAACCGTAGCCACAATTTGCCGCCGAGGCTGACATATATCCGCTGGTCGCGATGGCTAGCACGACCAGAAGAGCCAGCGGGGCGAGGACCACGATGGTCCGCCACCTGAGGCTCCCTTTGAAGATACTCTTCATCCCTTCCCACCTTTCTTTCATCCTAGGGTTGGTAAGAATACAGATTGGGTCAGAACCTGCATAAAAAAGAAAGGATCAGCCAACCACCTCCTGAAGCCCCCGGGGAACGGATTAACAGGGTCTGCAGGGGTTCAGGCCGTGAAGTGAAAAGCGGCTTGGCCCGAGATCTCGAGCCGTAGGGAAGCGATCAAATCCAACCGGAACAACTATTAACGTTGATCACTTACAAGATACGGAATAACGAGTGAACGTGTGCCTACAAGTTTTTCCGCTTCCCCATGATACCCCTAGTGGTCCGTCTCAATATGAGACTTTAACCGACCATAATTGTAATATTTACAACTTTTGTTTTTCAATACGTGTTATCTTATAATTCGCGTAACGCAATTCGAGGCGGTCTTCCCCCCTCAAGGAGCACCAAGGTGCCTGGTGAGATATTCGATTTCGAATGGTTTGTCAACGGGGCAGGCTACCGCCTGTTGCGGGCGGAAAAAGTCAGGGACGGCGGCCAGCCGGTTTGGCGGATCAGTCCAAATGGTGACAGGCACGAGGGGGCCGAGCGGCGCTGGCTGATCGCCGCCAACCTGCCGGCCGGGGAGCGCGTTTTCCAGGACAAGCACTACAACCCGCTCTCCGGGAACAGTTGCTTGTTCCTTGCTTTTGCCGAAATCGATCCCGAGCCGGAAAAAATCCTCGCCTTCGCAAATAAATACGGGTTGCTCGGCTTTGAAATGGAGAACCCTGTCTCCGGCACCATGTCCCTGACCAGCCCGGCCGAGTTCATCAGCATGTGGAAGGAAGAGATCACCACCATGCAGCGGGCGCTCGATCTTTGGCGCCTGGTGGAGAAACAGGATATACCAGCCCTGACAGAGTCCCTGGCGCCCTACATGCGGTGGATCGAGGCTGATACCGAGTTCCGCAGCGGCAATTCCACAGGGGCCCATGACGATCTTCCACGTGACCTGGACCCGAAATGGTTACGCTACTTCCGCATGAACCCCCATTGCCTGGACTGGTTTCGCACCGGCAACGTCCTCTTGCCGGCCCGTTGCCGGGTCCAGGCAGTCGTCAACGAGCAGCTGACCGGACGCACGTCGCCACGGGTGCTCTGGGACGACGCCGAACGCTCGCGCTGGGGTCTTTATTTTGTTCCCAACAGCCTGGCGGGAGCGCTCTGGCTGCAGATGGCGCAGGCGATCACGCTAAAAAAGGATTACCGGCGCTGCCGGCAGTGCAATACCTGGTTCGAGATCGACCATTATACCGCCAGAACCAACCGTTATTTCTGCTCGAACGCCTGCCGCAGCAAGGCTTACCGTGACCGTCAAATCGAGGCGCGGCGGCTGTTTGATCAGGGCATGGAGGCAGAGGAAATAGCGGACCAACTGGGTTCGGACACTGTTACGGTCTGGGGCTGGGTCAACCGCGGTAACCCGAGGGAATAGGCCGGGCAGCGAATCAGCGCCGGCTCATTTGTGGTTGACGATGTTCTCCCTCGTCTGAAAGCAAGCGATGATGGCTTCGGTTTCAGCCATGGCGGTACGGGACTCCAGGCCATACTCATCCGCGATTTCCGCCGCGATCTCCGTGATCAGACGGTTATCTCCAATAAGCTCCCAAACGCGGGAAGCCATCCGGTTCAGGATAAAACTTGACTCCAGACCATTATTCGAGGCCAAAAGGACAGTCTCCCCGGCAATGACCTGAGACAGTTCCTCCTCTTCAAGCTTCCGGTAATTGTTCATCTTGCTCCGGAGTTGAGTCCAGCTATAGTTTCGGCGTTGCTTAAGAACAGCCCGTATTTTCCCTGGCCCCGGCACGAAGCCGGGGCCTTTCACCCAGACCGATTAAGGGTGAAGATTTGAGTCGATATCGAGGCCTCCAACCTGAGGCTGTCACATATCCAGAGAAAGAATATTACTATAGTTCTGTTTGTGATAACAATGGGGAAATCCGGCTAATTTGCGTAACGTTGCGTTTTCCAACAAACTTGCTATCTTCTGACGATTGAGGAGCCGCCTTTTTCGAGGCGGCTCCGTTGTCGTCACCCTTTCAGTTCTCGCTGATTCTAGGGATAAGCGTAAACGGCGCCGCAACTGTCCTGGGCGCTTCCGGTCAGTGCGGATCTCCAGTTTGTGACCCCCTGAGGGATCGAGTACCTGATCGTGAAGCTGTCAGAGCCGCCCGCTCCCAGAGTCCCGAGCGACTTTGGCAATTCGCCGCCGAGGACGGAGACACCGTTTGTGTCGGCGCTGCCGTCAACCGATACGCCGAAAGCAGTGCCGGCGCCGGTGTTGGTGACCGTCCAGCCAACGGTCAGTTGACCGGCAGTATAATCCGCGTAACTGGCCCAGTACGGCGAGGGCGAGCTCAGCCCCAGGGTGGTCTTGGCGCATGACCATCCATTCGGCACCGCCCAGGGGAGGTTATCCTGGCCGCCCATGAACACGTATGGACTGTCCACGAAGCCGTCGCCGTTGGCATCCGGTGTTGTCCAGCTGCTCCAGTAATTGCCCCCCGCCGGCGCCGGCAGATTGAAGATGTTGCCGGCTCCCCCGGTAACGCTTGCCTGCGGCTGACTGCTGCTGACGAAGCTGTTCTGGTAGACGACGTTGTTGTTCGAGTCATTGATGCTTATCTCTCCCAGCCCCACCATGTTCATGCTGCCGTTCATCGCGGCATTGTTGTCAACCGTCGTATTGCCCCTGATGGTGTTGCCATCGGACTGGTTCAGCCAGAAACCGTTGCCGGCGTTATTCGAAGCAGAGTTGTCAATGAACTGGTTATTGTTGTTACCGGGGTCGATGCAGAACCCGTTGCCGGCGTTCATGTCCGACGAGTTTCCGGTAAGGGTGTTGTTGCTGGAGCCTTCCAGGGAGACGCCATCGCCTGCTGTGGCATTCTGAACCGCGTTCGCGGAAAGGGTGTTGTATCCCGAATTGTTCAGGTTGATCCCTACCGCGTCGCCGCTGGAATCATTGCCGGCCAATTCATTACTGTCCGAGGCATTGAGATTGACCCCGACCACATTGTTGGTGGTGTGGTTTTGTGAAATGACATTGTTGTGGGAGGCGTCCAGGCTGATACCGCTGTTAAAACCACCTACGGTGATGTTTTCCACGGTGACGCCGCTTCTGCCAGAGAGATAAACACCATCGGCGGCGCCGTCACCGGCGCCCGTCATGGCATGCCCGTTGCCGTTCAGGGTGACCCCGTCGCTCACGATCTCGATCCCGGCCGCGGACGCGAAAGACAGGTCGTTGTTGATCGTACAGCTTTTTGTGCCAGAATCCCAAACGCCGATATTCTGGCAGTCGCCACCCCCGGGCGCATTCCTGATGTTCTGGGTAGCCGTCAGATACTGCGCCCCTGCCGCTGCGACCATCGGGGCCGGCGCAATCCCAACAAAAAGAGCTGCCATCAAGCAAATAAAAAGCAAAATAGCAGCCAGGCCCGCCCATCCCTTTGTGGTACTTCCCATCCCCACCATCCCTACTCCTTTCCGTAAGGCCCCCGAACCCTAGTAGGCGGAGTATACCCTCCAAGAAATTAAAGTCAATTACTTTGGTCAGGTTTCTTCGTCGAATTTTCGTAACGCAGTTGGGCGCAGCCGGGAAAAGGATTCGGGAAGGGATGAGCTGGCGCGCCCGGCAGGACTCGAACCTGCAACCTACGGATTAGAAGTCCGTTGCTCTATCCGGTTGAGCTACGAGCGCGAATGTTGGCCGCCAACTAAAAAGACCGGCGCTGCTTCCTGAGACTTCGCCGGCAAAGGGCTGGGGTGGATGATGGGATTTGAACCCACGACCGCCGGATCCACAGTCCGGAGCTCTACCAGCTGAGCTACATCCACCACGAAAAAGGTTTTCTCCAGGTACGATTGGAGCGGGCGACGGGGATCGAACCCGCGACAATCGGCTTGGAAGGCCGATGCTCTACCAACTGAGCTACACCCGCCCGGGCCTTCGGCTGCTCCCAGGCTCTGTGCCTCGAGGTCCGTCCGCACCTTACTTAACCTGTCCCCGGGCTCTCTGCCCCCAGGTCCGTCTGCACCCAAGCCTATTATGACACCGAAGGAAAGCAGTTAATAATAATACCAGCTCCCTTGGGCGCTAAGAAGGGCAGCCTAAATACTATACAATTTCGATCACATCACCTGATATAATTTAGCAATCGTGCATCCTTCCTGCAGGCGAAAACTGGTTCTGTTCATCCTGGGCGCCTTCCTTGCGGCAACGGGTTTTCTGGCCGCCGGCTGCGGCGATGATACGGTTTACATGCCCCACGTGACCGGCACCACCCCCCTGACTACCCCCGCCATGCCGGCCGGCATGGTGAACAAACAGTTTGTCGAGGACATGATTATCCGCAAGATGGGGAACGAAGGCCTGCGCGGCACCCCCATGGTCCGTGATGTCAGGATCACCCGGGAAGCGGGCGGCCTGTTTGTCGACATGGACGTCAGCCGGCTGACTGAGTGCGTGGGAGTGAACTGCATCGGGGATAATCCGGGCCGGGTGATGCAGGAAACGGTAGAGATGACCCAGCAGTTCATGAGCACGCTCTTCCTGTATCCCGATGTGTCCCGCGTGCAGATGAACGTGTTCGGGAATACCGACAATCCCGGCGACGAAAACAACCCGGCCACTCGCGTCATGTTCACCAGGGAAAGGTCCCAGAATTTCGACTGGTCAACCCTGACGCCCAACAACATCCAGAGCAAGGCAGATGATTTCTGGGCGGCCCCCAACATCACGGCCTACCTCGCCAAGCAGCCAAAGGATACAGGCACTTCCACCACGATCCCGTAGCAACGGTCAGGGCTCTGGCAACGGTCAGGTCCCTGGCAGGGCGTCCGCAAACCCCGCTTCGAAAATCCCTGCCAGCTGTGAAGCGCAGTCGATGAAGTTCCCGAGACTCTTGGTAACCGGAAGGTGAGTGTAATAGACAAGCGTGGAGCCTTCTCCTTCCAGGGTGCGGGTCTTCAGCAAGTCCTGGTTCATGAGATCCTGCCTGAGGCCGGGGTGAAGAACTTCCTGACGGCTTCTGGGTCCCGCGAGGCCAGCCGGAACTTTTTCAAGAAAGCCCTGTCCTCCTCGAACTCGACCTCACTCCAGCCTTCCACTGCCTCGATCTTGCTTCCCATCATCCTGACCCTGAGAAGGAAGGCAGGCATCGCTGCCCTGTCCAGCTCGAGTACCGCCGCCGTGTAGCGCTGCTCGACAGCGCCGGGCATTGCGACGCTTGTACCGGGAGCCCGGGTGGTCTTGTATCTGGTTGCTACGATGCTGTAATCAAAGATGGCCGCTCTGCGGCCGGCGAGCCGGCCTTCGGCGAGGTTCCGGAACCAAACGGTTTTGCCATTTCTCCGTGAAAAGAGATGGAATGTTTGGAGGCCGCGTGACTCGATAAAAGAGGGGTCAGCTTCTCCGGTGAATGAAAAGCCCTGCCTGAGCGCGAAATCCTCGAGCAGGCCGGTGCGCTTCGTGCGAGCCTTGCGACGCAGGCCGTTACGGATGTAGAGGGCCAGGATACACACCGCCAGTATGACTCCGCCCGCGATGATGCCGATGAGCATTTAGCCCTCTTTAATAAACAATTTGACTTATAATTACATTATTGTTATTGTCGCATTATATTTAATCACCACTAAACTTCCATAGCGGACTGCCTCGCGATGACAGTTCTTCTTGATATGTGATGAATAGATTTCCAGCAAATCAAAATATTGAAATAAGGGGTGAAGCAGTTTTTGCTTTCGCGTATATGTTCATCTACCTGGGCTATCTTTTTTTCAATCCTGAAAGCGAATTGTTTCACTGGTTGACGCTAGTAATTGTACCATTCTTACTTCTCCGTGTTATTCAGCGCCGGGCTACCCCGAAACTGTCATTTCGTTTAAGTCTGGCTTCAGTAGGTCTGGCCAGGGGGAACCTCAAGACTGGCGTTATCTGGGCTACGGGGCTTGGAATTATCTTGGGCTTCTTGCAGATATTCCTGTCACGTCGTGGTGGAGAAATTGAAGGGCTTTTCTCCTCAGGAAAGGTGATATATGTGCTGCCACTTGCCTTAATGATGATACTCTTCACCGCCGGTTTCACCGAGGAATTTTTCTTCAGAGGAATTCTGCAAACCAGGTTGCAATGGCTGATCAATTCCAAGGTCCTTTCTGTTTTGATTTGCGCTGCGCTTTTCGGTCTTTACCATTTACCCTATGCTTACATGAATACTAACTGGCCCTCTCATGGAGACTGGTGGTCGGCGGTCTCCACTTCCTTGGCAGAAGGCTTTCCCGGCGGTCTTATTCTTGGAATCGTGTATTTTAGAAGCCGCAACAATCTGCTGGCAAGCGTCGTTGTGCATACCCTGATGAATACATTGCCAGCGATGACAATGATCAAATTCGGCTCATAGGATCATCGGATTCCGTTTTTTCGTGACGATGATAGCTTTTCTTTGGCAAGATCAAGAAAATTGGTTGCGGCTATACAGAAACAGCATAACCGCAAAGCCGGCGATCACGAGCGCCACCATCACCAGAGTTGCTTCAAATGTTCCGAAATGCCTTGCTGTTTGGGATTGTTCCAGCTGATCTGGATAATCAATTTTGAAATTGGCAACTGCA
>JAJYIN010000108.1 GCA_021790075.1 Actinomycetes bacterium
TTATTTAAGCGCCACGAAGAAAAGGTGCGCTATCTGATAGTGGGCGGCTGGAACACCGCCTTTGGTTATCTCCTCTTTGTCGTCCTGTACGGGCTGCTCGGCAGCACCGTGCATTATACTGTCATCCTCACGGTCGGATATGTAATCAGCTTGACCAATGCTTACATCTGTTATAAATTCCTGGTTTTCCGGACCAAAGGCAACTACCTGAAAGAGTACCTCCGCTTTTATCTCGTCTACGGTGTAGCCTATCTGATCAACCTGGCACTGCTGCCGGTCTTTGTGGAGGTGCTCAAGGTCTCCCCCATCATCGCGCAGGCAGTCATTGTCTTCTTCACCGTGATCATAAGCTATGTCGGGCACAGGAACTTCTCCTTCAGCGTGGCTCCCGAGGAGTTGGAGGAAGGAGAGGGGATCTGACGAGTGGCCGCCCGGCAGCCTGGCAATAATTCAGAGCGGCAACGCCCCGCCGCTTCTTTCCCAACCATAGCAGTTGCCGGTTACGTCGTGGCCACGCTGGTGTCCGTCCTGATAACGGTCTGGGTTCTCAAACTCTGGCGCGCCGATCTCGGCATCCCCTTCAAGTATTCGGATGACGGCCTTCTGACCTCCTCTGCCGTCAAGGGAATCATTGACAACGGCTGGCTGTTCCACAACAGCTATCTGGGAGCCCCCTTTGGTCAATCACTGCTTGACTACCCATCCGCTGACAATCTCCATGTCCTGGCGATCAAATTCCTGACCCTCTTCAGCGGCAACTGGGCGCTGGTGATGAATCTCTTTTTCCTGGCTACCTTCCCCCTGACTACCCTCACTTCTCTGTTCGTGCTCCGGCGGATGGAGATCTCCTACCCTGAGGCCCTGCTGGGCAGCCTCCTGTTTACTTTCATCCCCTACCACTTGCTCCATGGTGAGCAGCATCTGTTTCTGGCGGCTCTTTATATCGTGCCGCTGTCCTGCCTAGCAATATTACGAATCTGTTCGGACCGGCCGCCCTTAATACGCAGCGAGGCCGGCCGCGAGCGGTATGATTTTCGCAGCCTGAGGACGCTCGGCTTCATAATAGTTGCCCTGCTGACGGCGTCGGCCGGCATCTATTACGCGGTCTTTGCCTGCTTCCTGCTGGTGGTGTCCGGCATTTACGTCGCTTTCGACCGGAAATCCCTTAAACGTCTGGTGACGGCCGGAATCCTGGCGGCTATCATCTTTTTCGGACTAATTGTCAACCTATCGCCGAGCATCATCCATATTTACAGGGATGGCAAGAATCAGGCGGTGGCGGTGCGCGATCCGGTCGATGCGGAACTCTTGGGTACCACCATCACCCAGCTGGTCCTGCCGGTCACTGGCCACCGCATCGGCTTCCTGGCGGACCTGAAACAGAAGTATCTCGATGGCGCGGCGCTGGTACACGAGAGCCACACCTTCGCCAACGAGAACGACTGGACCCCCCTCGGTCTGATCGGCAGCGCCGGTTTCCTGTTCCTGCTGGGATGGCTGGTCTTTGCCCGCGGGCGCTATGACGGGCGCGATCCGGCTTTTTACCCCCTGCTCGACACCTTGAGTGTCCTAAACATCTCAGCACTGCTGCTGGCGGTCATTGGCGGCTTCGGCCTGCTGATCGCGATGCTGTTCTCACCAGAGATCCGCGCCTACAACCGCATCGGGGTGTATATCTCTTTCTTTGCGATTTTGACGGTAGTGCTGGTACTGGGCCGGCTCCGGCGGAAATACATCCGTACGCATGTGGGACAGCGTCTCTTTTTTGTAGTTCTATTACTGCTGCTCGCTGGCGGCATTTTCGACCAGACGGACAAGAGCATGGTCCCTGATTACAACGAGATCAGAAAGGCTTACGCCAGCGATGCGGCGTTCGTGAACAAGATCGAGGCAGTGATGCCGGCGCAGGCGATGGTGTTCCAGTTGCCTTACGCGCCGTTTCCGGAAAATCCCACCATCGCCAACATGCCTGATTATCATCACTTGACCGCATATCTGCATTCTCATGACATCCGCTGGAGCTACGGAGCGATGAAGGGCCGCAACGGCGACCTGTGGCTGCGCAAAGTCGCCAACCAGCCGCCGCCCGAATTCGTCAAGGAAATCGTGGAGAATGGATTCCGGGGGGTCTATATCAACCGCAACGGGTACGCGCCCGGTGTCGCCGTCGAGCTGGAGACGGCCATGGAGGATATCCTCAAGGAAAAACCGGTTGTCAACGACGACGGCAGCCTGCTGTTCTTCGACCTAACCGGCTACGCCCGCGGCCTCGAGCAAGAACAGGGAGCTTCTTCGCCCAGCTGATTGCTCCGCGAGGCTTTGCATCGGCTATTTCCGGGAAGCGGCCCTCCCGGCCGTTGACGCCTTCCGCGCCGCCTTGCTCGTCGCGCCGCCGGATTTGCCGCCACCTGCCTTGTTGCCGGACTTGCCCCCCGCCCGCCTGGAGCCCGCCTTCCCCGCCGTCACTTTACCAGCGCCATTTGCCAGCGCTGCCTTGAGCACCTGGCTGACGTCATCCACCAGGACGAATTGCATCTCCTTGCGCAGGTGCTCCGGCACGTCGTCGAGATCCTTCTCGTTCTCGCGCGGCAGGATGACGGTGTCCAGGCCGGCGCGCCGCGCCGCCAGCACCTTCTCCTTGAGGCCGCCGATGGGCAGCACCTTGCCGCTCAGGGTGACCTCACCGGTCATGCCCACGTTCGACAGCACCGGCACGCCGGTGACCAGCGAGGCTAGGGCCGTAGTCATGGTTACCCCCGCGGAGGGCCCGTCCTTGGGCACGGCGCCGGCGGGAACGTGCACGTGCAGGTCATGTTTCTGGAAATAATCCTCGGCCACCTTAATGCCGTCCGAATGCGACCGCACCCAGGACAGCGCCGCCTGGGCCGATTCCTTCATCACGTCGCCCAGCTGGCCAGTAAGGGTGAGATGGCCACCGCCGGGCATGGAGGTGGCTTCGACAAAGATGATGTCGCCGCCGCTCATCGTCCAGGCCAGCCCCGTTGCCACCCCGGGTTCCGAGGTCATGCGGCGGGCCTCGGAGAAAAACTTCTTCTTGCCGAGGTATTTCTCCACTGCCTTCTCGTCGATCTTCGCCTTGGTAATGGCCCCCTCGGCGATCTCGCGCGCCACCTTGCGGCAGACGGAGGCGATCTCCCGCTCCAGGTTCCTGAGGCCCGCCTCGCGGGTGTGCTCGTTGATGATCTTCAGAATCGCCTTGTCGGTGAAAGATATCTCCTTGGTGGTGATGCCGTTGGCTTTCGCCTCCTTGGGGATGAGGTATTTCTTGGCAATGCCAAGCTTCTCAGCCTCGGTATAGCCGGACAGCTCAATGACCTCCATGCGGTCACGGAGCGCCGGCGGCACCGGGTCGAGGATGTTGGCGGTGGCGATGAACAGCACCCGGCTCAAGTCGAACGGCAGGTCCAGGTAATTGTCGCGGAAACTGAAATTCTGTTCCGGGTCCAGCACTTCCAGGAGCGCCGCCGAGGGATCGCCGCGGAAGTCGGCGCCGATCTTGTCGACCTCGTCGATCATGAACACCGGATTGTTGGAGTCGGCGTCGCGGATGGCGCGGATGATCGTGCCCGGCATGGCGCCGATGTAGGTGCGCCGGTGGCCGCGGATCTCTGCCTCGTCGCGCATGCCGCCCACGGAGATGCGGATGAACTTGCGCCCCAGGGCGCGGGCGATCGAATGGCCCAGCGAGGTCTTGCCGACGCCGGGAGGGCCGACAAAACAGAGGATGGGCCCGGTCATGTCCTTCTTCAGCTTGGCCACCGCCAGGTACTCGACGATGCGCTCCTTGACCTTCTCGAGGTCATAATGGTCCTCGTCCAGCACCGTCTGCGCCTGCTTGATATCGAGGTTGTCCTCGGTGCTGCGCCCCCAGGGGATGGTGATGATCCAGTCCAGGTAAGTGCGGATCACCGAATACTCGGCCGCGGCCGGCTGCAGCTTCGAGAGCCGGTCCAGCTCGCGGCGGGCCTGGCGGTCCACTTCCTCCGGCAGGTCAAGTTCGTCGATCTGGCCCCGCAGCTCGTTGACCTCGGCGGTGATCTCGTCGACCTCGCCCAGTTCTTCCTGGATCGCCTTCATCTGCTGCCGGAGGAAATACTCGCGCTGGGTCTTGTCCATCTCGCTCTGGACCTCGGACTGGATCTTGCTACCCAGCTCGAAGACCTCCAGCTCCCGGTTGAGGATGACGGTGAGGCGCCGGAGGCGCTTCTCGACGTCGACCTCTTCCAGCAGCTCCTGCTTTTCCTCCGTCTTGATCTTGATGGCGGAGGCAATCAGATAACACAAAGCGCTGGGATCATCAACGTTGGAGGCCGCCATCTGCAGCTCTTCCGGCAGGTAGGGGACCAGGCCGATGATTTTGGTGAAGACGTTCAGGAGGTTGCGCGACAGCGCTTCCACCTCTTTGGTCATCTCCACCAGGTCCTCCAAAACCTCAACGCGGGCAGCCAGGTAAGGGTCGGTCTGCGTGAAATCGACGATGCGGATGCGTTTGACACCCTGGACGAGAATTCTCAGTGAACCGTCCGGCACTTTCAGCATCTTGTGGATGATGGCGGCGCTGCCGATTCGGTAAACGTCATCGGGGCCGGCCAGCTCCACATCCGGGTGCTTGATGGTAACCAGGCCGATCATCTTGTCCTTGTGCAGGACGTCGTCGATCAGCTTCACCGAGCGGTCCTGGCCCACGGCCAGCGGCGTCACGGTTTCGGGAAAGACGACCGTCTCCCGGAGCGGCAGGATGGGAATGACGTCCGGTATCTTTTCCACCGGCTTGATGATCGGGGCTTCAGTAACGGAACCTTCCATTACTCCTTGTCCTTTACGCTGATCGGCACCTTGATTGCCGATTTTTTCTGTTCGGCGACGGGCAGCTCGATCGTGAGGAATCCGTCCTTGTATGCGGCTTTCGAAGCCCCCACGTCGACGGCGACGGGCAGCATGATCTTCCGTTTAAAGGGTCCGTAATCTATCTCCATTTGCTGGTAAACCTTCTCCCCTACCTGGTCTGGATCCAAACGGACCCCCTCCACCACCAGCGTCTTGTCCTGCAGGGTGAGCCGCACGTCATCGGGTGCGACTCCGGGGACCTCCAGCTTGACGATGACGGAGTGCGATTTCTTCACATAATAGACATCCGCCAGCGGCTGGAAGGCGCCCTCCTTCATCATCCGCAGTCTGGGACCGCCGTAAAACCGGTAGAACATCTCCTCGATCTCGCTGGTAAGACGCTCAAAATCTGCAAACGGGTTGTTCTTTTTCGGCATCATCGGACGAATCCTCCATCGACAGCTACAGCCGGGAAAAGCGGCGGTATTAAAATAGCATACTTTCCGGAACCAGTTAAAGGAGAAAAAGCGCTGCTTCTTATTTATTGCCTGCCGGTTGAATTCTTAATCATCGCTCCGGAGGACGGCAGGAATTCAGCGGTATCGCTATTCTGGGCGGCCGGGACGGTTCGCCCGCAGCTTGATGGCCTCTTCGTGCAGGATGGCGGCGGCGCTGTCCATGAAACCCAGCAACAATTCCAGTTCCCTGTCGGAATACCGCTCGCACAGCCGCGCCATCGCCTCGCCCATCGGCTGATATACCTGGCTGCGCTCCTGGAGCGATTCCGGCACCAGCTCGACGATTACCTTGCGGCGGTCAGCAGGATCGGGCACGCGCCTGACAAAGCCTACCTTCTCCAGCCTGTCGATGACGCTGGTGACGGCCCCGGTCGTCAGCCCCAGGGTCTCAGCCAACTGGCCGGCGGACATGGAGCCCCGGCCCATCAGTTGCGAGCAGGCCTTGGCGTCCCCAACGGCGCCGGCAAGACCACCACGCTGCGGATGCTGTCGGCGCTGCTGCCGATTGACAGCGGCGAAGCTGACCGCGATCGTTTTGACGTGGGCGACGCGGGTGTACCGGCAGGCGGTGGCGTGAAGCGGGGGCGGCGTGAGGCAGCAGTGGCATGAGACAGGCAGTGGTGTGAATTTTCAAGATTGCCTCGCGAGACGACTCCCCCGGCCTGATCCGCTTCTTTCATTCCTGTGATCCTCTGGTACGTTGCGTTTCCGGTAACTACCTGCCATCAGTTTCGTAACTGGCTGGCAGGAAAAAGCCGACTCCACGCGAAAGTTACTATCAGTTAACTGACGGGCGGGACAAATGTGGCATTGACGGCGCGGGAAAAATACATGACCATCGGCATTGTGGCGGTCGTCGTGATCGCCGCCATCATCGCCGCTTTCTTTCTGGGCCGCTCCAGTAGCCCTTCCCCCACCGGCGTCACGACTGCCACCACCGTCAGGACAGCAACGCCCACGCAGACACAGACCGTGGTCACGGTGACGGTGCCCGGTCAAACCATCACCACCGCTTCGCCCCCGGCACCGCCCGAGATCACTGAGCAATCGGTGAACCCGTCCAGCGTCAGCCGGGGCGGGCCAATCGCCATCACCGTGAGGACAAAAGGCGACGTCGTCAGCGTGGTCATGCGGATCAGCGGCCCCGCCGCGCCCGGCGACATCGGCCTCAACCAGGGGCCGACGGTTAACGGTATCACCACCTGGGCGATCGCCGGTCAGGCGCCCAATGCTGCTGGACTTTACCATTATGCGGCGGTGGCAACCGCGAGCAACGGTTCCACGGTGACGGCGCCGCAGTCGACATTCACCGTTGTGCCGTAGTATCTGTGCCGCCGTGGCGGCTGCCGCCACCCTTACCCGGCAAGCCATGTTCGAGCCTGACGCCTGCTTGGCGGACTTGACCTTTTTCTCCAGACGCGAGAATATACCGGAAAATCATTTAAGGTCAGCATCTTCTTCCGGTGGCCGGCAACAACCGGCAGAATAATGAAATATCGTTAAGAGCTTCGAGGCACAGATGCAGAACGCCCTGTTCGCGGCGGCGCCTCTGATGGGCGAGCCCTCCGGGAACGGCGGTGCGGTCCCGGTGGCGCCGGTCTAGGCCGGCGCCCTGTTCTTGCGTTGCCCATCATCTTTCGGAAAGCAGGAAGGCGTGAAGAAAAAACTGTTCATTGCAATCGGAGTGTGCCTGCTGATTATAGTCATCGGGGCAGCCCTGGGGTATCTCTTCTATCTCAACCCCAGGCTGCATGTCAGGTCGGCTACCGCCGGAATCACTCCCCTGGTCCAGCAAGACGCTTCGGTGGCAAAAGAGCTAGAGCCACACTCACGGAGCTGGCAGATTATTACGACCAGATAGTGCAGGCAATCAATAACAAGGACGTTGACAAATTGCAGCAGTTGGCATCGGATGGCTCCACACTCAGCAGTAAATGCCATTCCATT
>JAJYIN010000109.1 GCA_021790075.1 Actinomycetes bacterium
TAACCCATAACAGCCCTCCAGCTTGATGGTTGCTATGGGGTATTATATATGGTTATTAGGGCGAAATCAGGGTTTGTCGGACAGGCTCAATAGTATTTATATATTTGATTAGGCAATAAGGAGACAGCAAATGGTAAAAATTAGCATTGATGGCGACAAGCTAAAAGTCACGATCGAAGGATTTGATAAAGGCTTATCGCTCAAAACTCACCTTGATGTTCCACTTTCCCATGTCCGCGGCGCCCGTCCGGATGCGGATGCGGCCCGGGGCCGGGCAGGGCTAAAAATGGGCGGCGCGAGAATTCCAGGGCTGATCACCGCAGGCACTTTTCGTAAAGACGGCGAGTGGATTTTTTTCGACGTCCACCACGCAGAAAAAGCCCTGGTAATCGAACTTGACCACGAGCACTACAAGCGCCTTGTGGTGGAAGTTGAAGATCCATCCTCAACCGCAAATATGATTAATGAAGCCATGCGCAACCAATGAAATCCCGCGAGCTAGCAATTATTGCCGGCCGTTTGTTGCTGCCCTTGTTGCTGCCGGAGCCACTTCGGGATTTGTTGAGATTGGGACACTTAAAGACATTCGAGACCGCATGATCGAGGGAAAGAACAAACGAAAGTAATTCGAAATCTAACCAGAGTTTATCTTGCTTCCGAGGCAATGGAAGAAATGCTGTCTTTTTATGAGAATATTTTCGGGGGGTGTCGCTTTCGGATTCAGTACGAAGGTTTAGACCTTGCGAGCGTGGGACCGTTTTTTCTCTGCGCCGGCAGTGATGAGGCACTCGAGTCATACAGAGAAATGCACACCATTTTGATTGTTGACTCGCTGAACGAATTCAAAGAGAGCCTTCTGGCTCAGAGAGCAGAAATATTAAGCGAACCGAAACAGCTCCCCACGGGCTTAAATATGGTGGTAAAGCATATTGATGGATCTATTGTTGAATACGTGGAACCTTCAAAGAAAGGGAACTAGCAATGGGAGTCACCGGTCATGAAGGTTCTTAACGTCTCCAGTCGCGTTTATTTGCAGCCGGATGCTTTGGATTCAACAATTTCATTTTACGAAAAACTGTTCAATCAAACGTACCGGTTGCGTTTTTCTTATTCTGCCGCTGGGTTGGAAATAGCCTCGGTGGGCCACATCCTCTTGATTGCAGGGTCAGCCGAAAACCTGGAGCCTTTCCGCAAGACTGTCGCAACTTTTTTGGTTGATAACCTTGATGAGTTTCTGTTTTATTTAAAACAGTCAGGGGCACAAATACTCTCTGAACCGAAAGAAGTGCCTACTGGAAGAAATATGCACGTGCGCCATCCCGACGGCCTCGTGGTTGAGTATGTCGAGCACTCACAGTCAAAGGCAACGGAAACGGAAAAATAATCTAAAACAAGCCCAGACCAATTTGATTGCTTGGCCTGGAACCTCGAAAATCACATCAAGATAAAGGCCACGTGTTTCGGACGAGCGAAGCTTGGTGGAGGATACCGGATTCGAACCGGTGACCTCCTGCGTGCAAAGCAGGCGCTCTCCCAACTGAGCTAATCCCCCGTGAGCGGCAAAACCCGGGAACAATGATATCCAATTCCCCCATAAAGGAAAATCGACGGTCTCCGAATCAGCATTAAAAGGCGGAAAGGGGAGGTCGATCCCAATGAGCAAATCACGCAAGTCGAAACTGCTCGTCACTGGTTTTTTCATGGCTTGCGCCCTGCTGCTTTCCACAGCGGCGCGGCCGTGGGGATAGTCAAGTCAGACCACGGCGGCGAGACTGTCACAAGAACAAAGTGGTGGAGGATACCGGACTTGAACCGGTGACCTCTTGCATGCGAAGCAAGCGCTCTCCCAACTGAGCTAATCCCCCACGACAGAACCCTGGCTATCACACCGTACATCAACCACCTTGACGCCGCCCGTAAAACCAGGCGGCAGAGCCGGCACTCCTGAATCAGAGAGCCGGGCGACAGCCGGGCCGTTGCATAGGTTTTCGTGGTGGGCGATACTGGATTCGAACCAGTGACCTCCGCCATGTGAGGACGGCGCTCTAACCAACTGAGCTAATCGCCCGCGAAAAGCACCCCTATCATTTTAGGGACGCCGGGGCGGCAAGGCAAGAAAGGGCTTTCATAGCACAACCTGACGCCGCCAAACGGCCACGGTACCCCCGTCGGGGCGGCAAGGCAAGAAAGGTGTTGTGAAGACATGGTCCCCGGGAGCCGGGCGGCATGAAAGGCGCTTTTCAGCCGCCGAACGACTCGGGATGGTCCTGCCGGGTCTGCTCCGCCTGGTTGCGGACCGCGTCGGCGTCGCTGTACTGCTGGCCGACCTGGGCCTCCAGCTGGTGGACCTGGCCGGCGACCTGTGCCGCCTTGGCCTGGTCCCAGCCCGCCAGCGCATACTGCTTCTGTTTCAGCAGGCGCGGGATGGCCAGGGCGGCATTCATCGTATCGGTGAGCCTGCTGTTGTTATCCTGAAGCTGATCGAGGTACTGGTGATAATTGCGGTCCAGGTCGAGGCCGGCGGCCTGGTTGAGTTTGTCACCGCGCTGTGCCAGCGCGTCCAGCGCCGCCTGCAGTTTCTGGCTGGCGTCGTCCGTTGTGCTGACCGTCTGGTCAGGCTTGAGCGGGTTGCCGGCGTCGACATCCCTGACCAGGCCGTCCATGGCCAGTGTCGCCTGGCGGAAATCGCCCGCGGCGGTCTGGCGCAGGCTTTCCCCATCCTGGACCAGCTGGTCTGCCTGGGAGCGGTCGCCGGAGCAGCCGGCCAGCAGGGCCGCCGCCGGGACCGCGCACGCGATAATAAGGGTCAATATGAGGGATAAACGGCGCATCAGTCCCAGAATAACAGAAATCTGAGACGGGGCGCGCCTTCCGGGCAAGCCTCCGCGCATCTGATTATTCTACGCATTCAGGCATGTGGTGTGCACAACGGATTCCGCCGCCGGGCATCCAACCCGGCCGGTTCGGGCATCCAACCGCGGCCGGTTTTGTGTTATCATTTCTTGTTCTTGAAAAGAGCGAGGAAAAAATGAAGAAAGACATTCATCCGGAATACATGGAGACGAAGGTGCGTTGCTCCTGCGGCGACGAGTTCACCACCCGCTCGACGGTGCCGGAGATCCACGTGGAGATCTGTTCCAAATGCCATCCTTTCTATACCGGCAAGCGGAAACTGGTCGATACGGGCGGCCGCGTCGAGCGTTTCAAGCGGAAGTACGCCAAGAGGCAAACCCCCAAATAGCCGGTCCGGCCGGTGCCCGCCACTCTCAAAGTCACGCTGCTCACGCACACGCCGGATCCGGAGCGTGCGGTTGCGGCTGCCGGGCGGCTATGCTATTCACCCTCCACGGCGGCGGAGCTCAAGGAGAGCATGACCGCAGAAGAGGTTGAGCGCCTGATCGGCATCCTGGTCTCGTCGGGGCATCTGAGCACACTGGAGCACGCCGCTTTTACTTTCGGCATCGACGGCATCTCGCGGGCCTGTTCCCACCAGCTCGTCCGCCACCGTTTGGCTTCGTACAGCCAGCAGAGCCAGCGTTATGTGCGCTTCGCCGACGGCGAGGGCTTCGTCGTCCCTCCCAAGATCGCCGAGGACCCCGAATCGCTGACGGTCTTCGAAGAGGCGATGCGGTGCGCCCTGGATGCCTATGAGCGCCTGGTGGAGCTGGGAGAGGAGCGGGGGCTTGAGCGGGAATCGATCCAGGAGGATGCGCGCTTCGTGCTTCCCAACGCCGCCGAGACCCGCATCGTCGTCACCATGAACGCCCGCGAGCTGAGGCACTTCTTCCAGGTGCGCTGCTGCCGGCGCGCCCAGTGGGAGATCAACCAGCTGGCCTGGTGGATGCGCTTTCTGGCCATGTGGGCGGCCCCGCTGCTGTTCAGGAAGTCGGGCCCCGATTGCCTGTTTGGCAAATGCCACGAAGGCAGGATGAACTGCAGGAGAGTATACAAAGCGGAAGAAGTCGAAGCCATGGAAAAAGCGTGGATGGAGAGCATTGAGCAGTAAGAAGCAGCCGGCCGCCTCCGTGGGCGGCCAGGCGGTGATCGAGGGGGTGATGATGCGGGGCAAGCGGCACTGGGCTCTCGCCGTCCGCCGCCCCGAAGGAGACATCAGCCTCCACTCGGAAGAACTCAAACCGCTGGCAGACCGTTATTCCTTCGTTAAATTACCCATTCTGAGGGGCATCATCGGATTGTGGGAATCCCTGTCCCTGGGTATGCGGGCCCTGGCGATGTCGGCCAACGAATCCATGGGCGAGGAAGAGGAGGACATCTCCAAGAAAGAGATGGGGGTCAGCATCCTCATCGGCGTGGTGATTGCCGTCGCCCTGTTCGTGGTGCTGCCCCTGTTTGCGGTGCGCATGTTCGGCAGCCTGCGGGCCCACTCCACATTATTTGTCCTGGTGGAGGGCATCCTGAGGATATTCATCCTCATCGCCTATATCTGGGTGGTGTCACGGATCAAGCAATTGCGGCGGGTTTTTGAGTACCACGGCGCCGAGCACAAGACGATCCACGCCCTGGAAGCAGGGCTGGAACTGACTCCGGAGAACGTCAGGAGGTTCTCGCCGGTGCATCCGCGCTGCGGCACCAGCTTCCTGCTGATCGTGATGGTGCTGGCTGTCGCCTTCTTCACCTTTGTGGGCGTGCCGAGCCTGTTCTGGCTGGTGGTGTCGCGCCTGGTGGGCATCCCGCTCGTTGTGGGCCTTTCCTACGAGGTGTTAAAATTTGCTGGGAAGCATAAAGACAGCCGGGTGATGCAGATCATCATGTACCCGGGGATGCTGCTGCAGAAGATGACCACCAGGGAACCTGATACCTCCCAGATCGAGGTGGCCATCAAGGCCCTGGAGGGCGTGGCCGCGCTGGAGCCGATCGAGATGGATCATGGGGGGAAGGCGGACGTGGAAGTGATGGCCTGAGGCTGCGGCCTGGGTAGTGCGCTCGCTGTCCGTCAATACCGCCGGACCTGCCTCTCAGCCTGCCATCGCCATCGGGGGACAACAGAGACAACACTCGTGATTAACAATGATCGATCAACTAATAACAGAAATAGAAGAAAAATATGAGGAGCTCAACCGGGAACTCAGCGATCCGGAAGTGCTCGGCGACCGGCAGCGCTATGCCGAGCTGGCGAAGGCCCATTCCGATCTGCAGCCCGCCTATGAGTTGGTGCGCCAGTACCGCGAGGCGGAGAAGAGCCTGGCCGACGCCGAGGAGATGCTCGCTCCCGGCGGCGAGGCCGAGCCGGAGATGCGGGAATTCCTGAAAGAGGAAGTCATCAGC
Source organism: Actinomycetes bacterium (assembly GCA_021790075.1). Classification (GTDB taxonomy): domain Bacteria; phylum Actinomycetota; class Thermoleophilia; order BMS3ABIN01; family BMS3ABIN01; genus JAJYIN01. Next base: position 5,287 of record JAJYIN010000109.1, read on the forward strand.
TCCCGGGAGAAGATGGAGACCCTGGCGGAGGAGATCCGCGTCAGCATGCTGGAGCCCGACCCCAACGACGAGAAGGACATCATCATCGAGATCCGGGCAGGCGCCGGCGGCGACGAGGCGGCTCTCTTCGCGGGCGATCTGCTGCGGATGTACCTCCGGCATGCCGAGCAGAAAAAGTTCAAGACCAAGATAATGTCGAGCAGCGAGAGCGAGGCCGGCGGCTTCAAGGAAGTCATCCTCGAGGTGGAGGGCAAGGGAGCCTACAGCGTCTTCAAGTATGAAGGCGGCGTGCACCGGGTGCAGCGGATCCCCGTCACCGAATCGGGCGGGCGCATCCACACGTCGACGGCTACGGTCGCCGTCATGCCTGAAGCCGAGGAAGTCGAAGTCGAGATCGACCCCGCCGACGTGCGGGTGGATATCTTCCGCTCCAGCGGACCCGGCGGCCAGTCGGTGAACACCACCGACTCCGCCGTGCGGCTGACGCACATCCCCACCGGGCTGGTCGTTTCCATGCAGGACGAGAAGTCGCAGCTGCAGAACAAGGTGGCGGCCATGAAGGTGCTCCGCGCCCGCCTGTACGAGAAAAAGCTGGAAGAGCAGCAGAAAGAACTCGCCGACGCCCGCAAGTCGATGGTGGGAACCGGCGACCGCAGCCAGAAGATCCGGACTTACAATTTTCCCCAGGGGCGGGTGACCGACCACCGGGTCGGCCTGACCCTGCACAAGCTGGACGCTATCCTCCAGGGGGACATCGACGACTTCACCGAAGCCCTGGCCGCCCAGGACCGGGCCGAGCAGCTGAAGGCCGGCGTCTGACGGCGTCATGGCCGAGACGATCTCATCGCTGCTGGCCAAATCTACCGGTTATCTCAAGGAAAAGGGGTCGACAAGCCCCCGCCTGGACGCGGAACTACTCCTGGCCGAAGTGCTGGGCGGCTCACGGGTTGACCTATATGTCAACTTCGGGCAGCCACTCAGCAAAGGCGAGATCGACCGCTACCGCGAGCTGATCCGCCGGCGGGCCGGGGGGGAGCCGGTTGCCTACATCCTGGGCCGCGCCTACTTTCACAACCTCACCCTGAAAGTGGACCGCAACGTGCTCGTGCCGCGTCCCGAGACCGAGCACGTGGTCGAGTCAGCGCTTAAGTACCTGATGGAACGGGAGTGGCAGCGGCCGCCACGGATGCTGGACGCCGGTACCGGCAGCGGCGCCATCGCCATCTCGGTGGCCGCCGGATTTCCGGACGCGGAGGTGGTCGCCAGCGACGCCAGCGGCGGCGCCATTAGGCTGGCTGAGGACAACGCCCTCACCGCCGGTATGGGGGAGCGCATCTGCTTTGTCCGGTCTGACCTGTTCGAGGGTCTGGATCCTACGGACACCTTTGACTTGATCGTTTCCAATCCGCCGTACATCTCCGATGAGGAATGGCCCGGCCTGCCCCGCGACGTGCGCGACTTTGAGCCCCGCGAGGCCCTCTACGGCGGCCCCGACGGCCTCGACTTCTACCGGCGGCTGGCCGTGGAGGCGCCCCAGTACCTGCGGCCCCGTGGTTGCCTGATCATGGAGATCGGCTACCGGCAGGCCGCGGCAGTGACGGGGCTGCTGGGCGATACCGGCCTTTTCGAGGTGGTGCAGGTGGAGAAGGACTACTCCGGGCACGACCGGGTGGTGACCGGCTGCCGGGCGGAAGTCTGATTAGGCCGGGTTCTGACCGGGTCCAGGCCTGCTCCGGGGGAAGTGCTTTGCCCCGGGCGGAGGGCTCGCGCCGCAGCCGCTACTTGACCTTTCCCATGAACATCGGTATTGCCAGCCGCTGGCGGGCGGTTTCCCCCTTGAACAGGTCGTCCTTGCGTTCGGGGGTGTCGCCGCGCTCGCCCAGGTGCTGGCCGAACTTGTGGGCG
>JAJYIN010000110.1 GCA_021790075.1 Actinomycetes bacterium
GCGGCGCCCGGCACGGTCTCATCCCGCCAGTATTTTTCTGTAGATTTCTTCATACCCTTCAGTCGCTTTTGCGACACTGAATTTGTCGGCCACGTAGCTGCGGCAGGTTTCCGGGTCGATTTCGTCCAGGTGGTCCAGGCGCTCCACCATCTCATCGGTCGTCTCCACCACGAAACCGGAAACGCCATCGATGACGACCTCGGGGACGGACCCTTCCGGAAAGGCCAGGACCGGGGTGCCCACGGCCATGGACTCGATCATCACCAGGCCGAACGGTTCCGGCCACTGGATGGGGAAGAGGAAGGCCTGGGCCTTGGCGAACAGGTTCCATTTCTGTGTCAGGGTCACTTCTCCCACAAACTGGATCTGGTCGCCGTCCACCTGCGGTCTGACAACGGTTTCCCAGTAATCGCGGTACGGCGCCTGCACGGCGCCGGCGATGATCAGACGCCGGCCCGACCGTTTGGCGACCTCGATGGCCGTGTGGAAACCCTTGTCAGCGCAGACGCGGCCGAAAGCCAGCAGGTAATCCTCTTTTTCCTCCCTGGCCGCGAACGGCCAGCTGTTGATGTCGATGGGATTATAGACATTCCCGGCGTAACGGAGATCCGGGCAGCAGCTGCGCTGGTAATTGCTGATGGAAACGTAATGAGCCGAATCCCGGAAAGTGCGGTAAAAATCGCAGGCATCAGCCGTGAACGGCCCATGCAGCGTATGTACAACGGGCGTCCCGATAAAAGAAGCAAACGGGACGGCGACGAAACCGGAATGGTCGTGAATGATATCGAACCGGTCCGCCTGCTTAAAGGCGGTGGCTGCCTGCCTGACATCGAAAAGCGTTTGACCGATGCGGTCGGGCATCTCCTGGGGGAAGGCCGAAACCAGCCTGGCTTTGGTGACGGAATCACCGGTGGCGAACAGGGTTACGTCATGGCCCCGCTCTACCAGCTCATCGGTCAGATAATGGACAACCCATTCAATACCCCCATAGCCGGCTGGCGGGATTTTGATCCAGGGGGGAGCCAGCATGCCTATCTTCATCTTACCTCGCTTGATTCATCGGGCCCGGCCCCGCGTCCAGGCCCCCCTTTAACTACCCTTGCTGACTGATTCCAATCCGGTCCGCGCCAGCAGCCTGTCCGTCTGCCCGGTGAGGAAAGCGATGATCTGATCCGGAGTTTCTCCCTCGATGGAGAGGCCGGCCGCCTGGGCATGTCCGCCGCCGCCCTTGAGCCTGGCGATTCTCTGAACGTTTAACCTTTCTGACGACGAGCGCAGGCTGACGCGGAAGCAGGGCTTGTCCGGATGGTTCTCATCCAGGCGGGCATAGACAAGCGCGGCTACCAGGACTCCGTCGATGGCCCGCAAGCTGTCGACCAGGCCCTCCGTGAACTCGCCGCCGGCCCCGGTTTCCTCGAAGTCCTTCTGCTCGAGCACGGCGATGGCAAGGCGCCCCTCACAAGCCAGCCTCAGGTTTTCGAACATGCGGCAGACCAGCCTGGTTTTGGCGAGCGGCACGCGCTCATAGACATTTCGAAACACAGCGGTGTGGTCGACACCCTGGGCTATCAAGTCGGCGGCCACACGAAAGGTCGCCGGCTTCGCCGACGAGTACTGGAAGCGGCCACTGTCCACCAGGATGCCCGTATAAAGAGCTTCGGCAATCTCGGAAGTCATCTCCACATCCATCATCCTGAAGATGAAGTAGAGGATCTCGGCCGTGGAGCTGGCGCCGGGAATGACCAGGTTGATCTCCCCGAAGCGCGTGTTGTCACCGTGATGGTCGATGTTGATGATCCGCGGCGCCTCTTTTACCAGCTCGTCATTGCCGATCCGCTCGGCATTGCCGCAGTCCAGGCAGATCAGGGTGCGGCCGGCGTGGTCCGGCGGTGATTCCCCGCGCACGATCTCCTCAAGAGCCTTCAGGAACTGCCATTCAGGAGCCAGGGCGCCGGTGCCGGAAAGGTACATGACGCTATCCCCGCCCAGCTGGGTGAGGGCCCGCTGCATGGCGATGAGGCAGCCCAGCGCATCCGCGTCCGGCTTGACATGGCAGGTGATCAGCGCCTTTTTCTCATGTTTGAGGGCGTCCGCTACGGCGCCAAGTGCCTGTTGGGCGGAGTTTGGGGTTGCCACGATTGGGTCGCCGGTACTAGCCCGCTTTGCCTGAATGCCTGGCCGTTTTCGGTGGCTTCAGGTAGTTGGTGAAGTCAGCGAACTCGCGGGCCGACACGAGGATACGCCGCATGTGGCTGAAGGTCAACCTGCGCGTAGCCAGCCCGGCCAGCAGCGGCAGGGCCCGCCGCTTGAACACGCCCGAATTGATGTAGGCCGCCCGGTAGAGGCTGGCGAACTCCTGGTAAAATTCATTGGGGTCGAGCTTGGTCGGCAGCACAGAATGCAGGAAATCGTAAAGCTCGTAGTTCTTGGTGAGGATCTTGCTCTCGATCTCCTTGAACAGCTCGGTGCCGGGCAGCGGCGTCAGGACGGTGAACTGGGGCACCGAGATGTGCTTGCTGGTGATGTAATTCCGCAGCCGCTCGAACTCGCTGTGGCCGTAGTCCTGGTTGATGATGAAAGCCGTGGTAACGGAGACGCCCTGATCCTGAACCAGCTTGAGAGCCTGCTCGTTGGTCTCGACGGTATTCTTCTTGTTGACCGCCTTGAGCTCTTCCTCATCCAGGCTTTCGAAGCCGATGAAGATGTGCGACAGACCTACCTCTTTCCATTTCTCGATGATCTCCGGGTGCTTGACGATGGTGTCGCTGCGCGCCTGGAACGAGTACTGCTTCCTGATGCCACGCGCCTTGAGGATGTCCGCGATCTCGTTGGCCCGCTTCACGCTGAGCAGGAAGTTGTCATCCGTGACCAGGATGTACTTCTCTTTCAGGGCGGCCAGCTCGTCAGCGACCCGCTCCGGGCTCTTGGTGCGGCAGCGCCCCTGGAAGAAGGCCCAGACGCTGCAGAAGTTGCAGCGGTGGGGGCAGCCGCGGGCGGTCTCGATGGTGGCCAGCGGCTTCCAGAAGTTGAAGAAGTAGCGGCGCCGCTTATCCTGGGTCAGGTGGCGCGCCGCCCTGGGCAGGTCGTCCAGGCTGCTGACCTGCTGGCGTGGCGGCGTCCGGACCTGGCCGTCTTCAGTATTGACCACGAGACCGTTAACATCGCGGAGGTTCCCGCCGGCCGCCAGGGCGTCGACGAGCTCGCGGGTGGTGAACTCGCCTTCGCCGATGACGATGCAGTCGACGGCGGGATTGGCGAAATCGACCGGATTCAGCGAGGCGTGCAGGCCGCCAATGAAGACGAACGGGGCGCCGGCCGCCTTGGCGGATTCAGCGATCTGCTGCGTGCGGTAAACGTCGATGGTGAAGCAGCAGCTGATGCCGACGGCGTCAGGCCTGAAGTCGGACAGCGCTTTTTCGATGTTGCCATCGACGCGCATGTCGTGGATGCGCACTTCATGTTCGGGGATCAGCCCCCCGGCCACCATTTCCAGACCCAGGGGCTCTACCAGCGCGACTTTGGTAAAGCCTGGCTTTCCGAACTGCGGTGGTTGTACCAGAAGAACTTTCATCTGTCGCTTCTCGAGTCACTATTGAATGTAAAGTATCCTAGTCGATTGTGCCTGTAGATGCAATCTGCTGCATGAACCGGATGTCAGGCAGCCGCCCTGACCGGCGCCTTCCCCGCCTCTTCGGACCGCTCCCCGGCCGCGTACGTTTCCCGTTCGATAATAAACCTTATTGCCAATAACAAGAGCAAATCAAACACAAAGCCGGGCACGGCCCCGAATTCATCCCGGTAGAAAAGGAAGAACTGGGTAATGAAGATCGCCACCAGCATGGAGCGCTCGAACATCTGGAAGGCCCGCAGGCGGTTGCGGCGGATCACCAGGATCCCCCAAAAAATGAAGGCCGCCGAGAGGAGATTGGAAAAAAGGATGGCCCAGTCGGAAAAGGAAAAGAGATCCAGGTCTTCGCTGACATGGCCGGCATCGAACAGGATGGTCGCGATTATTCCCATGGCGGCGATCAGCTGGAGGACAAAGAAGACGATGACCGCTGGCTGGAACCAGCGGGTAGCGACCACCTTCCTGTAGCCAGAGTGCAGCCGGTCCTTCCAATGCTGGTAAAACCCGGGATCCCCCGCCGGGGAAACCGACGTATCGACGAGAATCTGTTTGAGCCCGGCGGCCAGCCGGTCCTCCGTCTCATAACGGGACAGCAGGCGGATGAGCGCTCCCCTGGTGTCCTGTTTCATGTTGTGGCGGGGCAGTTCCTCCATTTCGTTGATCGAGTTCATCAGGTACTCGGTCCGCGTGAAGTGCCGGTAAGTGAGTATGTAGCGGGAGGCAAGGAAGATGGCCACGAAGATCACGTACATGATCGCCACAGCCGGCCGGAAGAAGTAATTGTTGTCCTTGGTGACGAACTTGCCCACTTCGTCGATGAAAAGGCCAAAGCCGGCTCCCGCAACCACGACCGCCAGGGTCTCGGCGCCATGGTTCAGAAAGATGATCAGCATGAGGATGCCGGCAAGCATCAGGATGCCGCCGTAAAGGACGTGGGCCACGTGCAGCTGGCTGCCGCCCACCTGAGGGTAGCCGGCGATCTCGAGGAAAAGACGTACCCCCAGAATGGTGCTGATCGAAGCCAGCAGGAAGTACTCAAGATGGCGGGACGCCCGCAGGCTGCGGATGAAGTGCTGCTGGAGCTTGAGGCTGTTCCTGGTCTTCACGGGCGCTCTCCGCGGAAGCTTGGCGGTGGAAATATATCCCCCGGGAATTTTTTAATCACTCGCCACTTATATTGCATCCGCATGCGCGAGTCCCTGCCGGCCGGCAGGGACTCGCGCAATAAGCCCGGCTGCCGGCTGGCGCGGCAAACCGGGAATCACGGCGTTCCGCTGCCATCCCTCCCGGCGTCTGCCTTCTTAGAATCTATCCTTTTGAGATAGATTCCTAGGCATTGTTCTTCACCAGGACCTGGTCGCTGCCGGTTGACAGGTCCCACCAGAAGATGGTGGAAGCGTTCTGGGGACGGGCGCCGGTGGTCAGGAAACTGTCGATGCCGGCTTCGTTGAGCGTGGTCTGCTCCGCCGAGATGTGCCGGAAGGTACTGTTGCCGGCGTGGGTCTGGCCGACGTTGACCCGGTGGTCGTTGCCAAGGGTCACCTGCTTGAGCAGGCCCATGTTCATCCCGCCTGCGGTCAGCGGCTGGCTTGCCATTCTCGATATTACGAGGCTGCCGTTGCGGTAGACGTTCAGTTTCTCATAATGGCGGCTGCCGGCTTTCCAGTAGGCCGCCCGGCAGACGTCTCCCATCCTGATATACGGATTCAGGTTGACCGAATCGAACAGCCAGTCGTTTTGTGATCCGGCGGTGTCCCACGTCAGCATAATCAGGCGGTTCTCACCGGGGAATGTGGCACTGCCGTCGATGTCCATGTGGACTTCATCGTGCACCGGGCCGGGGGCGTCCCAATGGTCGTCGAAGTTGGCGATCTGCCATTCGTTGTCGTTGGGGAGGATCTCCCGGGCGTCCTGGTCGGCCGTCCATTCGACAAAGAATCCCCAGTCCTGGGATGTGTCCACCTGGAACGGGCTGGGGCTATGAATGCCGTCCGTCACCGTGTAGCCGACCTGTGCGTAGCCAACGCCCCGGGAGACGGCGCCGCTGCCGTCCACAGTCACGCCCGGCTGTACCGGGAGGGCCGGCGGGGTCGTGCAGGCGAACCCTCTTTCGGTCAGGGTGTTCTCCAGCTGCGGCTTGCGGAAACGGATCTCGAGGCCTCCGTTGGCGCTATGCCAGTTGGAGACCGACGTGCGGCAGCGGAACTGGGTATAAAAATCCTGGCTGGGCGCCAGATGCAGGGAGTTTGTGAAGGTGCGGCGCCAGCCGGCGCCAATGTCGGCTTTTGTGACCACGCTGGTGGACGGATAACCGAAAACGAGGGCGCCGATGGTGAGATCAGAAAGGGCGTTTTTCTCCGCATCCGTGGTGCCCGGCAGCCAGTCGATCCTGACATCGGTCCCGAACGCCCATTTGGTGGCGGGATCATTTTGCCGCATATACAGCCCGAACCAGTCTGTGGTGATCAGATTGCTGGTGCTGCGCAGGCGGATTACCTGTTCGCCCGGCTGATCGGCTGCGGGCCGGTCGACGCTGAACTCCGCTGCATATTTGCCATTTTGTGACCAGGTGCCCCAACCGTCGGCGGCGCCGTTGCCGTCCGCGTCGCTCATCAGGGGGTTGGCAAGCCTGTTGGTGGTGCCGCTGTAGATGTGCATGCCCTGCCCGTCGAGGAAGGAGAATGCGGGGCGCCTCCACTGCTGGATGGTCGCGCCCGGCGTCAGCGGATACTGTTTGGGGATGTCATATGTGACACCGCAGGCATCTGTGACCTGCGCATAGACCGCGGTGCGGAAACTTGTCACGCCGGCAGGAATGTTATATTTGAGCGTCAGCCGGCTGGCGGCGCCCTGTGGCATATTGCCCAGCAGGTAGCCCGGTGAGGCCAGAGTGACGCCTTTGTTGCTCACGGCGCCGACGATCCAGACGCTTTGAGCATCGGGACCGCTCAGGTTGCTGGCGTTGAAGTCAACCGAGAGGATCCCGGCGAGATAGTCCTGGTAGCTCGCCCAGCCGGCGCCCGTCGTGGTGATGACGATGGATGGCTGGCCGCAGGCGGGCGATGCTTCTGCCCGGGATGGAAAGGAAAAAACAAGAAGGATCAGGAACGCGGTAACGGTAAACAGGACGGCAGGACCGGTAGCGTTTCCAAACCGGTGTGAAACTGCCCTTGCATAGCAACTTGACTTCAAGGTGCCCCCCTCTTAGTTAGCCCTGCCTATTTTGTTTTTATGCTGATGTTACTTTCTGGTCTTGACTCCGGGTTGATTCATGATTGAAACTGGCTGTTCCAGGGATGGACGGAAAGATTATGGATGGCCGGATGCCCGCCCTTGAAAGCAGTCCTTGAGGTTTCCAATCATTTCAAGGAACCAGGACAAAAGAACTAGGGGAATTCCATGATATTTACTGAAGACATTAAGATAACCGCAATGGTCTGGGACGGGATGACTCGGGAAAGTCTGGCGCCCCGAGAAGGAATCGAACCTTCGACCTACCGCTTAGGAGGCGGTCGCTCTATCCCCTGAGCTATCGGGGCGGGG
>JAJYIN010000111.1 GCA_021790075.1 Actinomycetes bacterium
TGTCAAATCCTTCAGATTATCGAGCTTGTTCAGCTCGGGCTTTATATATTTCCCGCTAACGGTCATCTGCTCTCCTTTTGGTCAAGTGACCCTGCCGGTTGCCAGACCTGTTCGTCCGTGGCGCTGACCCGCGGGATTATCATTTCGGGTAGTTATAGGTGTTGCCGCAGGCATCCTGAGCGGAGGCGAAGACGACTGACTTGAAGGAAACCACGCCGGAAGGCACATTGAACTTGACGGTGGCGCTGGCGCTTGATCCGGCAGCGATATTCCCCACTGCGACCGGAATGCCCGAGGCAAGGGTGACGCCGTTGGTGGTGGCTATGTTAACTATCAGCACATTTGCGGCGTCACCGGCGCCATTGGCGATGCCAAATTCGACCGAGAGGAGGCCGGCGGTATAGTCCCCATAGCTTGCCCAGTAGACTTTATCGCCGGTCGGGCAGATCAGGCTCAGGGCCGGGCGGGTGCATGCTTTCCATTCCTTTGTAACGCGGTTAGAGCGTTGAGTCAACCCACTTTCGTCGACAAACGTCGCTTCGATCGTGTCGGTCCCTGCGGAAGTCCCCGTGTACGTGAAAGTCGCGACCCCGTTGTCATCGGTCGTGCTCACACCGCTTGTCCCGGCGTGAGGTCCGGCAATGACCGTGAATTCCACGTTCTTGCCGCTAACAGGGGTGCCGGGGGCCGGAGTATCCTTGGTCACCGTGGCGGTCAAGGTATGCGGCGTCCCGACCGGGTTAACGCCAGTTTCAGGCGACAGGGAGATATCGCTGATGACTTGCAGGCTCTTTCCTCTGGCGAGGATGTAGGGATAACCGACAGTTCCGTCTGTGGCTGTATAGCTGCCGCTGGGATCCCGGGCAATGGCAAGCACTTCGAACTGGATTGGCCAGGATTGAAACCCCTCATGCACGGAATTCGACCAGTTTGAAAGGTCGGCGTCGGTAAGGCCGGCCAGGGCCGGATGGGTCGCGACTATGTGGACGTCATTGAGTCCGGGAAGCTGGTTTGCCCCAACCACGGTGAAGCCCCCGCCATTGATGCCATCCAGAGCCGGGACAGGCGTACCCGGAGGTGAAAAATGATACCAGCAGCTAAGGTCAAGGTAGCCGCCGGTCTTACCGGGTTCGTTAACCGCGAAAGCGATCCCTTGATCGATCAGCTTCTGGGCGCCCGGCCGAGACGCACGATGGAAAACGGGGTCAGAACCGATGATGATGACGTTTCCATTGATGACGGGGCCCCACACGTTGGCGTTGGCCTGCGCCACCAGGTTGCAATTCTGTACGCATGTTGGATCACCGAGCACAATGGCGTCATATGCCGCGAACTGGGATGCGGTCATCGACGACCAGGTTGCATCATCTACCACCACGGGGGTCTTCCCCGCCGCGATCACTGCTTGAGCCTCGGCGCTATTCATTCCACCAGTAACCGTACTGTCGAGAATCAGCACTTCTCCCGTCGCTGCCTGTGCTGCGGTTGCGCCCAGCATGATATTCAGGCCGACGGCAGTCAACAACAAGACCATAAAAATGCTCAGCCTGGTTTTGAGTCGTTTCATTTTCCTTGTTCTGACGTCAGCTGGAGCCACGTCAAACCACCTCCATGATTTGACTTTCCCTTGGATTTGTCAGAAGACATCATGGCGCAGAAAGATTCGTACCACCTCCCCTTTTTTTCCGCTGTTACCGGAATTGTCCGAAGTTACCGTAACTGCTGGTGTCTGTTGAGTAACCTGTGGATGCGCTCTTGGCCACGCCGCTATGAGTAAAACGACGCAAATGGAAGAAATGCGGGAATATACACGGAGAACAAGATGTGGCAAGCATTTAAAGCGACCCCCATCCCGTCCATCAAGATTGTGAACGGGCTCGCTTTTTCATACAAATCTGATCAATAATCTTTTAATTAGTTGACAGATTTATGTTACATCTTTTAAGGGTGTGATTATAAACGTGGTTTTAAATGAAGTCAATATTAAATTAACATCAAAAATCTAATTATTAAAAATAATTGGTCAGTATTGTTCAGGAAACATGATGGATTGCGATTACCGGCGTCGTGATTCTACTTAGCTTAGCGAAACCTTCATCCGGTTCCAGTCCACGGCCAGCTGATGCTGGCCGGGCTGGACGCGCCTGGTGTCGATATAGACCAGGTTGGCGCCGCCCTTGAGCGGCAGGGCTTCGGCCAGCGATACGTGTTTCAGCTCGAACTCGCTGCCGAAAAAGACCACATCCTTGATTCCTGGTGGAATGGAAGTCCGGGGATCCTTGTTTTCCACCGGATCGAAATGCCATACCTGGTAATCGGGCAGGTAGTAGGAGACCTGCTCGAATCTGTATACCGCGACGATCAGGGTTGTTCTGGGGTCGAAGTCTGCCCGCACGGTGCGCAGCCGCGACTGCAGTACTTCATCGGAGCGCGCCAGCTTGCGGGAACTCAACCCCTTATAGGTGCCCAGGAACAGGAAAAGGTTCGCGGCCACCGCCAGCGCCGGCAGTATGTAAATCAGGTGACGGACGCCGGACTGCATGCGGGCATTCCGGAATCTTGACAGGCGGTGAGACCCGAGTAGGCGGCCGGCGTCGGCGGCCAGATGGGAAAATCCCCAGGACGCCGCCAGCAGGGCCGGCGCGATGATCGACATGACGTAGCCGGATTCGCCGATGTGCACCAGCATGTAAAACACGGCGGGGGGAAGGAACCAGACGGCCAGGAACAGAAGCCGGCGGTCACGGCGGAAGCGGCCGGCACCGGGCGCTACGAGCCGCAGGATGAAATAGATGAGAAAAGGGGCGGCGCCGCCCAGGGCCAGCAGCATGAAGTGCTCGAACTGGCGGGCGTTGGTGAGAAGCGCATGCGCTCCTTTTCCAAAAATGGAAAAGTCGCGGAAGACGCCAGCGGTCTCGGCCGAGGAAGCGTGGCGGTAAACGGCAAAACCGCCGGTCAGCAGCGACGATGGCACGTACCAAGAGGCTGTGCAAAACGCCAGCAGGGCCAGCGCTTCCAGGGTCCGCCTCCAGCCCTTGCTCCAGAGCACCAGGAGAAACAGCGGCAGCATGAAAGTCAGTAGGTCCTGGCGGAAACCGGAGGCCAGTCCCAGCACGGCAGCGGCGGCCAGTATGTATCCTGCTTGCCCCCTCCAGGCCTTGAACAGCAGGATGGCCACCAGCGTACTGAAGAGGGTCAGCAAAACGTAGGGGAAGGCCACCTCGGAGAGGCCCCAGAAGTTGAGGCTCGTGGCCAGCAGGATGCTGGCCACGAGCCCAGCCTGCCGGCCAAACATGATGCGGCCCAGCCAGTAAAAGGCGGCCACGGCTGCGGCGGAAGCGAAAACGCTGATCCAGATCATGGCGGCGTTGGGATCGCCGAGGAAATGGTTGACCAGCCAGACGAGTCCTACATAAAAGATGTAGCCTGGCGGCTGCGGCTGGTGCACCCTGACGTCGAAATGCTGGATTGCCCGAGTATAGAGAACGGAATCCCAGGAGAAAAGATATGAAACGCGAAAGGGGAGCCGCGAAGCCGCTGTGCCCGCAAACAGGAATACGGCGATGTACCAGTCGTTGCGAGCCAGCGTCTTGAACCGGGTGACGGGAAGAATCTTCTTCAATGACCTGCCTAAGGTAGATAACTGAATTACTAAAGTTTACCGCAAACCTGTTCACAATGCAGTTAATCTTGTTTATTTACGGTCAGACGGGGATCGATACTGGCTTCTTCCTCGGCCTGGGTCCTAACGAAACGGGAGCTTTCAACGCCACTGAGCTGGAGGAGCTGGAATCTTGCCTGGCCGATCTCGAGAGCCAGCTGGCCGACTTCTTCACACGGGAAGTCGCCCCTGATCTGGAGCCGCCCGCTGAGTTCGGCGCCGGTGAGGAAGGGGAGGGGACTACGGCTTTTCCCTTGCCCTCTTGGCTTCCAGCGAAGCCGGGCTGGGCCAGGCGCAGCCGCCCATAGTGATCAGCACCTCGGCATTCAGCGGCCCCCAGGTGCCGGCCGCGTAGTTGGGAAAGTCGGCCGGCGGGGTGGCTTCCCAGTGCTCGATGACCGGGGTCAGGATGGACCACGCCGCCTCCACCTGGTCGCTGCGCATGAAGATGGTGGCGTCCCCCAACATCACGTCCCATAGCAGTGTCTCATAGGCGTCGGGCGGTGGCGTCCTGAAGGCTTCCTCATAGAGAAAATGCATCCAGACCGGTTCCAGGACGATCTCCGGCCCGGGCAGCTTGGCCTGGAACCTGAGCACGATCCCCTCTTGGGGCTGGATGCAGATGACCAGCGCCGCCGGCAGCCAGTTGAGCGACGCCTCCCTGGGGAAGGCCTGATGGGGCACGTTCTTGAAGTGGATCGATACCTCCGAGGCTTCTTCTGCCAGCCGCTTGCCGGTGCGCAGATAAAAGGGCACCCCCTGCCAGCGCCAGTTGTCCACCATCAATTTCAGGGAGGCATAGGTTTCCGTGCTGGAATCGGGGGCGACGCCGTCCTCCTCCCGGTAGGCAGGGACTTCCCGGTCCTCCACGATGCCGCGTCCGTACTGGCCGCGGGCTGCGCTGGCATCCACCTGGCCGGGGGATATTGGCCTGACGGCGTGCAGCACGTCGACTTTCTTGTTGCGCACCTCGTTCGAGTCGAAGGAAAGCGGCGGCTCCATCGCCACCAGGCAGAGCAGCTGCATCAGGTGGTTCTGGATCATGTCCCTGAGGGCGCCGGCATGCTCGTAGTAGGCTCCCCGGTGTTCCACGCCGATGCTTTCCGCCACGGTGATGGTCACATAGTCCACATAACGGCGGTCCCAGATCGGCTCGAACAGGGGGTTGGCAAAGCGGAAGACCAGGATGTTGCGCACGGTCTCCTTTCCCAGGAAGTGGTCAATGCGGAAGATCTGTGATTCATGGAAGGAACCGGTGATCTGCCGGTTGAGCCTGAGCATCGATGCCAAGTCGTGTCCGATCGGCTTTTCCACCACGATGCGGGCCTGTTCCCTTTTCCGGGCCAGGCCAGCGCCGCCCAGATGCTCGGCGATCTCGCCAAAGAAACGGGGCGGCGTCGCCAGGTAGAAGATGTGCACCGGCTTACCTTCCCGGCCGGAATCGAAATCATCCAGGCGGCCGGAAATCTTGGCATACGTCTCATCTTCGGTAAAGTCAGCGCGGAGATATGATATTCGTGCAGCGAATTCATTCCATTTTTTCCCCTCGGGGGCATGGTGGGAGAACTTCCTGACCCCGTCACGGTAATGCTGACGCAGTTTGCCGATGCCTTCGGCGACCGCATCGACGGAGAGGATGGCGAACCCGGAGGGCATGCGCCCGTCCATGTACAGGTCGAACAAGGCCGGCACCAGCTTGCGCCAGGTCAGGTCGCCGGCGCCGCCGAAGATGACGAATATTGAAGGTTCCAAGGCACTCCTTCGTCAGTTGAGGATGGCTGTCTTTTGTATTATTTCAATTAACGGGCCCGGATAAACCCCAAGCCACAATACGATCAGCAGGACCAGCGCCAGCACCAGGCCGCCGGCCAGTGGCCTCAAGGGAGGACGGGTCCGGGAATGGCCGCCAGCGGCCAGCGGCCGCCGGTACATGACCACGATGACGCGCAGGTAGTAATAAAGTCCGATGGCGCTGCTGGCCACCAGCGACGCCGACAGCAGCCACAATGAAGAACCGACGCCGGCGTCAAGGACGTAGAACTTCCCGATGAAGCCTGCTGTTAGCGGGATTCCCGCCAGGGAGAACATCATCGCCGCCATCACGGCCGCCAGCCAGGGGCGGCGCCAGAAAAGCCCGCTGTAGTTTTCCAGCGAGCCGGCCTCGCGCCGTTCTGACATGAGAGTGACGATGCCGAAAGCTCCCAGCATGGTGGCCGTATATGCCACCAGGAAAAAGGAGACGGCGGTGACTGCCAGCGGACCCCCCGCCAGGAACGCCACCAGCAGGTAGCCCAGTTGGGCGATCGAGGAGTAGGCCAGGAGCCTCTTGACATCGTTCTGGAGCAGTGCCAGAAAATTGCCGGCGAACATTGAGGCGACGGCCACCGTGGCGAAGGCAACGTAGAGGTTGGCGTGCGACTGGATGGCGAGCGGGTGGAAGAAGCGCAGCAGCAGCGCGAACACCGCCGCCTTGGAAACCGTGGCGATGAAGGCGGCCACTGGCGGCGGCGCCCCCTGGTAGACATCCGGTGTCCACATGTGGAGCGGCACCAGCGCCAGCTTGAAGGCCAGTCCGGCAAAAAGCAGCACCAGCCCGGCGGCTAAGAGGAGGTCGCCGGTTCCAGCCGGCGCCGATGCCGCCGCGATGCGGTCGAAATCCATGCTGGCCAGGTCGGCGTAGACAAGCGCCATGCCGAACAGCAGCAGGGCCGCCGACACCGCCGCCAGGATCAGGTATTTGACGGCCGCCTCGATGTTCCGGCGTCCCCGCGGGAAAGCGACGAGGACGTAGAGCGAGGCGCTCAGGATCTCCAGCCCCAGGAACAGGGAAGCGAAGTGGCGGCTGCCGGTCAGCACCACAGCGCCCAGCGCCGCCAGCAGCAACATCAGGTAGAGCTCCTCGTGGTTGCCCGGACGCCGGGAAAAATATGCGTAGGACAGAACGGCCACGGCAAAGGTTGCCGCCAGGATAAGGCCGGTGAAGAAGAGTGAGTAACCGTCGACCGTCAGCAGTGTGGCCACTCGGCGGGGCTGTTCGCTGGCGGCCAGCGGCAGGGATGCGCCGGCCAGGACCAGCGACGCCAGCGTCATCCAAAGCGCCAGTCCGTGGCTGCGGTGGATGGCGGCGGCCAGCATGACCGCTACCGCGGCGGCGGCAAGCACGACAATGGGCAGGACGGCTGCCAGATCAGCGGCGCTCATGGCGCCTCCCTGGGCAGGTTGGCCGGGGGAGCAGGCGGGGCAGGCAGACTGGCCGGAGGCGGAGACAGACTGACCGGAGCAGGCGGGGCAGGCGGACTATCCGGGGCAGGCTGGGCAGGCAGACTGGCCGGGGCAGGCGGGGAGACAGCAGCATAATCCTGCATGGTATCCAGTGCGGACCGCGCCGTGTTGAGCACCGGCTGCGGGTAGAGGCCTATCCCGATGATCACCGCGATCATGGTTGACATGATAGCTGTTTCTCTCAAGCCATAATCGGGAAGCTTCCAGCCCTGTGAGT
>JAJYIN010000112.1 GCA_021790075.1 Actinomycetes bacterium
AGCGCCGCTTTCCACGTTCATCTGCAGCGGATTGGCGGCCTGCCAGCCGGCAACCGGCGCGAAGTTGGGGTCGCCGTACCAGTCTGTCCCCGAAACGATCGTCTTTGGCGTCTTTGCATCCCTGCCAGCGACCTTGATGCTGTTGACCTGGTTTTCTACGTGCTGCCAGGCAATGAGGCCGCTGCTTGGTGAGACCGTCTCGAGGCCGTCAAAAAAGAAATCCGCGGTCAGGAAGGAAAAGCCGCTGCCGTCATCGTTGATGAAAGCGAGGTCGGACGAGTCGATCGCCTTCTCACTCGACTGCTCCTCGAAGAGGATGGCATTGGTGCCGGGCAGATAGCCGGCGCGGGCCTGATAACGGTTGTTGTTCGTCACCTGTGTCAGCCGGCCGCTTGAGACGTCAAGGCTCCAGATATTGCTCAGGGGACCGTCCTCGACGATGGCGATCTTTTGCTGCTCCATGGTTACCGGGAAGGTGTAATAGTAAAAACGCCGGCCGGGAGGCGTCAGGGGCATGGACGCCCCGGTCCGGGTATCCAGACGGTAGATGACACCGTCGTCCCTGTTTGAGTAAACCAGGTTGGTATTGTCTATCCAGACGGGGTTCTCCAGCGTGCCGCCGTGCGCCAGCGTCGTTGTCTTGCCGGAAGCGATGTCATATACACCGATCGTGCTTGTTTGTGTGCCCGGCTTGCCCATGGTATAAAAGGCGACCGCGTGGGCATCCGGCGAGAAAACCGGCCGGATGGCATTGCCCGGTATCGTCCAGGCCGCGCTGCCGTCAGTTGTGGCGATGAGGCTATGGACGCGTCCCTCCGGTCCCTCCCCGGCGCGGCTCATGAGCACGACCGTGAACAGGCGGCCATCATTGGAAAAAGAAAACCGCTCGCCTGATCCCGGCCACTCCAGATAGGTTTCTCCCGCGCCGCCGGCTACCGTTGTGATCATCACCCGGCTGACCGGCCCGGAAACCGCTATGTAGCCGAGTTTTTCCTGGCCGGAAAAGCCGGGTGCGGCCGCGTCTTCCCGGCAGCCGCTCAGCAGAAGCTGGACGGCGACCCCGAGGAGCAGCAGGGGCGCCAGCGCCGCCGCCGCCTTCAGGCGCGCAGCCACGAGGCGTGCCTCCAGAGGTTTCCCGTCATTGTCTTTAAAGTATTGAGGTCACGGATGCTGCCAAGAAGCCTCATCATGGGGCCGGGCCGCAGATACCATTCCAGAAAAGCCCGCTTGACCGCCCGGTCAATCTCGGCGGCGGACAGCTGCGGATACTCGATGATGGTGGAATAATTCATGTCCAGATCTTCCCAGCGGTCTGACAGCAGCCAGCCGTTCTCCTTCGCCAGGTCATTGAACTCGGTGCCCGGATAGGGGACGGCCACATGGAAAAGGGCCAGGTTGAGCGGCAGGCGCTTGGACAGGCCGATCGTCTTCCGGATGGTTTCCCGCGTCTCCCCGGGAAGACCGATGATGAAATATCCCCAGGCCTTGATGCCGAAGCGGTCCGTCAGCCTGATGGCGTGCTCGATCTGCTCGACGGTGATTCCCTTCCTGGCCCGGTCGAGAACTTCCTGCGAACCGGATTCCAGCCCGAAAGCGATCTGCCAGCAGCCGGCTCTTTTCATCCAGGCGAGGATCTCCTCATCGATGTGGTCCACACGGCTGTTGCACTGCCAGTTGATCCGCAGCCCGGCTTCGACGATGCGCCTGCATAGCTCGATCACTTGCGGGCGGCTGACGGTGAAAAGATCAGACAGGAAGACGACGTTATGAACACCCAGCGAGTCCAGCCAGAGCAGCTCATCCATGATGTCATCGACCGGACGCAGGCGCACCCGGTTTCCCCAGAGCGCCATCTTGCGGCAGTAGATGCACGGATAGGGACAGCCACGGGAGGCGGTCACCATCGTGAAAGGCCCGTCGATCATCGGCATGCGGTAACGGTCGAGCGGCAGCAGGTCCTGGCGCGGCTGCGGCAGGTTGCCGAGCTCCTCAAGCAGCGGCCGGCCGGGCGTGACCACGACCCCGTCGTCCCCGCGGAAGGCGATGCCTTTGACGTCCACGGGCGCGCGCCCGGCCTGGAGCTCTTCCAGCAGCTCCACGATGGTTTCCTCCACTTCCCCGCGGATGGCGTAGTCCACGCTGGTGAGTTCCTCGAGGGACTCCGGCATGGTGGTAACATGGGGGCCGATGGCGATGGTGACGGCCCCCAGTTCCTTGCCCAGCTCGGCAACGCGCAGGTCGTTATAGATGATGCTTGATATCAGGTAGGTTACCAGGTATTTGGGCCGCTTGGCCCGAAGCAGCTGCTCGAAGCGCGGCCACGGCATCTGCTCGCCGATACAGTCGACGATCTCGACGCTGAAGCGGTCATCGACAGCGCCGGCGATGAAAGCCAGGGACGTCTGCGGCCAGATCATGCCCTCGCGGCTCTGGCGGCCGCAGCGGCAGATCTCGCGCATGTAGACGGTGCCGTCCGGCGACGGTGGATTGACGATCAGGACGTCAACGGGGGTGTCGCCGTGCTCATTCACTGCCGCCCTCCGGGTTTGTGTCTGCTGCAGTTTCCTTCATGGTCAGGAAGTCCCCGATCACCAGGGCGTCGATGCCGGTGCCCAGGTAGCAATCGATGGCCTCGGCCGGGGTGCAGACGATCGGCTGTCCCCGCACGTTGAAGGATGTGTTGAGCACGACCGGGACTCCCGTATGTTTTTCAAACTCCTCGATCAGGCGGTAGTAGCGCGGGTTGGTTTTCCGGGACACTGTCTGGACCCGGGCGGTGCCGTCCACGTGGGTGATCGCCTCCAGGTCGTGTCTTTTTTCCGGCAGCACGTTGTAGACGAGGATCATGTAAGGGGAAGGATGGGAGCTGTCGAAACATTCACCCACTTTTTCCTCCAGCACCGAGGGCGCGAACGGCCGGAAGCCCTCGCGGTGCTTGACCCGGGCATTGAGGATATCCTTTTTCCCGGCGGTGCGGGGGTCGGAAAGGATGCTGCGGTTGCCCAGCGCCCGCGGGCCGCATTCCATCCGCCCCTGGAACCAGGCGACGATCCTGTCCGCCGCCAGCAGGCGGGCCGCTTCCGCCGGCGCATTTTCGAGCCGGCGGTACTCCACGCCGGCCGCCTTCAGCGCCTGCTCGATCTCCTCGTTGCTGAACTGCGGGCCCCAGTAGGCATCCTCCATGCGGTAGTCGCGGCCACCGCCGTTGCCGACGTGGGTCAGCAGGGCGGCGCCGATGGCGGTGCCGGGGTCGTTGGCGGCCGGCTGGATGAAAACCTGCCCGAACGGCCCCTCCTTGAGTATGCGGCCGTTTATCACCGCGTTCAGGGCGACGCCGCCGGCCAGGCAGAGGTTGTCGCTGCCGGTCCTCGTCTTGAGATAGCGCGCCAGGGCCAGCGCCGTTTCTTCGGTGACCGCCTGGAGGGCGTAGGCGACGTCGGCGTGGCGGTCCTCGATTTCTGCTTCGGCCACGCGCCCGGGGCCAAAGATGCGGTGGAACTTGTCAGAGACCCAATGTCCGTGTCCTTTGACCTGCCATTCGAAATATGACAGATCGAGGCGGAAATCGCCGTTCGCCTCATCGATGGCCACGATCTTGCGGAACTCGTCGACCAGTGCCGGCCTGCCGTAGGAAGCCAGGCCCATCACCTTGCCCTCACCGCTGGCGAACTTGAATCCCAGGTACTCGGTAACGGCGCCGTAGAGCATCCCCAGCGAGTGGGGGAAGCAGATTTCCTTGATCGGCGACAGTGTCTTGCCGCGGCCGTAACCCAGCCAGGAGGTAGTCCACTCGCCGGCGGCGTCAAGTGTCATCACGGCCGCTTCCTCAAAAGGAGAGGGATAAAAGGCGCTGGCCGCGTGGGCCAGATGATGGTTGGCGTAATGGAAACGGGCCTTATCGGCGCGCGTGAGGCCCAGTTCGCGCCAGAACCTCTGCTTTACCCGGAACATGGGGAAGTAGCGGTCCTCCCGGTTCCAAACCAGCTGCAGCGAGCGGGGGAGGTTGCGGCCGATATACCAGGCCTGCTGGGGCAGGGAAAGAAAAGGGTTCCAGTAATAGCAGACATGGTCCAGGTCGCGGGCGCTGACTCCGGCTTCCCGGAGGCAGTACCGGATCGCCTGCGAAGGAAAATCGCCCGTGTGTTTTACCCGGCTGAAGCGCTCTTCCTCGGCGCACGCCACCAGCCGGCCATCCCGCATGATAGCTGCGGATGCATCGTGGGCATAGCAGTTAAAAGCAAGCGTGATCAAGTCGTCTTCCCCGCGTCCTGCCGTTAGGGTTAACCGAAATATAGCTGTTCGCTGCCGATCAGCCGCAGCGCATCCTGGGCTTTCCCCTCGACGACGCCCTGGGCGGCGCCAAAGCCCATCATCATGGCATGGTCCATGTTGATGTAAGTAAAGAGACCCTGGCGGCCGCAGGTGATCAGGTTGGGGATGCCGGCCAGGTGCTTTTTGGCTGTAATCAGGTTTGTATCAAAATTTTTGAGATAGATCGGATAGGTGGTATGAACCCGTTCGGCCCAGAAACCCGCCACCTGCTTGCGTTCGGTGAGGCCGGCGGCTTCCAGGTCGCCAATCGAGCGCTCATAAAGCCAGTCGGCGCCGGCGTTCCAGATCTCGTCGCCCTCGTCGCAGCTGATTTCCAGGGTCAGCGAAGTCCGGTTCCACGGCGCCGCCATGGGCGTGAAGTTTCTCATCTCCGAGATCCGGTTGAAGAGCACATGCCGGTCGGCGAAGTAGATCCAGTGGTCGGTTGTCACCTTGTGCTGGTTGAGCATGACAAACAAGAATTTGGTGGCTCTGAACCTCAGGCCGCGGGCCGCGGCGGCGACGGTATCCGGCACCGCCGGCTCCAGCATCAGCATCAGGTTGTTGATGGGCAGCGTCGAGATGACGAAGTCCGCCGGCACCTCCTCGGTCTTGCCGCCGGCGGCGGCCAGGATGCCCGCCACCTGTCCGTCTTCACCCAGCAGTACCTTTTCCACGTTCGCGCCTAGCTTGATCTCACCGCCGCTGGCCCGGGTTTCCTCTGACAGGCGCTCGCAGATACGGCCGATGCCGTCCATGGGGTAGAAGAACTCGCTCACGTAAGGCGAGTGGGTGTATTCGTACGGGTTGCGGAGCTGCCGTTTCTCGTTAAAGAGGCGCACAAAGGCGTCCCAGAGGCTTTCCAGGGCGATGCGCTGCGCGGCCCAGCGCACCGACATCTGGCTGGGCGGCACTCCCCAGACCTTTTCCGTATAGGGGCCAAAGAAGTAATCGTAGAGCTCCCCGCCGAAATGGCTCCGGCACCAGTCCTCGAAATCCTTGCTTTCGGACGGGAGCAGCCGCCGGCGCAGGGCCGCCTTCGCGTAACTGGCGGCGCACTTGACCACCTGCGTGAAATCCATGACCGAGAAGATGTTCTCCGCCTTGAGCGGATACTGGAAGTAACGGTTGTCGAAATAAAAATGCGTGATACGGACGCGGCGGTCCAGGGCCCCTTCAAGCAGGTCGGCAACCTCGTCCACGAGGTAATCGACCCGGGTGTGATAGCGGTGGGGGCCGTAATCGAAGATGTAGCCGTCGCGGCGGAAGGTGGCCGCCAGTCCGCCGACAAACGGGTTCCGGTCCAGGACGGTGACGCCGAAACCCTGCTCCGCCAGCTTCCATGCAGCCGAGAGGCCGGTCAGGCCGGCTCCCAGCACGACAACCTTGGATTTTTTCTTATTGTCTGAGGCGTTCACTTCTTCCCTATAGTTTGCCTGAAAATCAGCGCCTTCGGTAGGCAATCACCTGGTCCGTATCTGCGAATTTATCCATGTGCAGGTACCGGGTGACATAATCATCGACACGGGCAACCACTTCGGGAGTAAAATCGGTGGGGCTGCTGGCAAGTTTGCCGTCGAAATAGATCGACGGATATCTCTTTTGCACCACGATGAAAGCCACCTGGTACCGGTCCATGAACCGCTTGATGGCCGCCGGGTCGCGGTCGAGGTCTGAAGGCTCCAGATGGACAGGATCGGCCAGATAATCGAGCACGGGGGTATAAATTCCTCTAAACACCGTGTCCCTGGGCGCCCGCGCCACCATGCCGTCCACCATCGGCCGCTCGAATTCCGTCTGGTAAAGCTCGACAAAGGTTATTTGCATGCCGAGTGAGTCATTGGCGGCTTGCCAGCCCATGGGCAGGACGATCACGGAACCTGGCGTATTGCTGGCGGCGATATCGGCGTAAACGGACGGAAAATCGGTCGAGGTCAGGTCGGGCGGAGACTTGTATTCCACGAACATCAGCCCCAGGATGAGCGCCGTTGCCACGGGTACGGTCGCCGCGGCCCAGCCCGTCTTGACTTTGCGCAGGCGGGCCAGGAGGGCTTTGGCCCCGTAGCCGGCCAGGAGCGCCAGCGCCAGCATCGTCATCACCCCGAACCGCGCCGGCACGCGCGCTGCCTGAAACAGCGGCAGCTTGGTGATGACCAGGTAAGGGGCGGGCTGGTTATACATCACGCCATTTATGATCGGATGCGGTCCCAGCGCCAGGGCGCCGAAACCCAGCACCGTGAGCGCCAGCAGCCATACACGCCGGCTGCGGCGGTAGAACCAGACGCCGGCCAGGCCCAGCCCGATTGCCAGCCAGCCCAGATAAACGGTGTCGGTAAAGTCTATCGCCTGGTTACTGAGCGGGCTCAGGAACTGCGAGACTTCGTTGGGCACGAAGAAAGA
Organism: Actinomycetes bacterium; assembly: GCA_021790075.1. GTDB lineage: Bacteria > Actinomycetota > Thermoleophilia > BMS3ABIN01 > BMS3ABIN01 > JAJYIN01. The sequence goes on from JAJYIN010000112.1 coordinate 6,712, forward strand.
CAGGAAATCAGCAGCATATGTCACGGTCCGGCCGGCAGGATAGACGACATAATCGCCACTGGCTGCTAGCGCATGGGCGGCCGCGATCAGCATGGGAAGATAAAGGACGGCGAATACGGCGCCGGCAAGCGCCAGCCCCAGCACCATCCGTAACCAGCGGCGCAGGTCTTCCCTTTTCAGCCTGAAGGGGAAATCGAAGATGACGAAGAGGACCGTGAAGAGGATAAGGAAGATGGAATAGTATTCGGTGTCGTAAGCGATGACTCCCAGGACCGCCCCGGCCAGTCCAAACAGCGCCCAGGGGCGCCGGCGGCCGGCGGCCAGGGATTCCTTTGCCTTGAGCAGCAGCAGGATGAACACCGGCATCAGCATGGTGGATAGCAGCTGCAGGTGCGGGCGCTGCCCCCAGCGGAAGGGCGA
>JAJYIN010000113.1 GCA_021790075.1 Actinomycetes bacterium
GCAAAAAACTAACCCTCGAGTAGAGCCTTATTTATTAACCGGTCATGGGCTCTCCGGGAATGGTTGACCATAGGATGGTTCATGTTCACAAAAAACTTCTGCCGCCTCCCTCCGTGCCAAAGGATTGCGCGGCCGAAAAAGGTGCTCGAGCCACACCGTGCCTCACGAGCCGCCCATACCCAAGAGATGCCCCTGGACCCGGATTGGCCCGCCGGCAAGAAGATTGCAATGGCTTTCGGCTAGTGTTAGGCTAGGCTTACATTTAATGTGTGAGTAGTCTCATTACATGGAGGTTACGATGCTTACCGCACTGCTGATCACACTGAGGGAGGGGCTTGAGGCCGCCCTTGTCGTTGCCGTGGTCCTGTCCTTCCTGGACCGGACAGGAGATAAAAGCCGGAGCCGCTTTGTCTGGATGGGGGCCGGCGGCGCCATCTCTACGAGTGTCGCTGCAGGCGCCTTGCTGTTCCTGGCTCTGGGCGAACTGTCCCATGAGGTCGGTGAAGTCTTTGAACTGGCCGTCACGCTGCTGGCGGTAGCTGTGCTGACCTACATGATCTTGTGGATGCGGAGCCACGGAGGCGAAGTGAAGAGCGGTCTTGAGAGGCGGACACGGAAGGCGGTGAGTGCGGCATCCCCCTGGGCCCTGGCCGGCCTGGCATTTGCCGCTGTGGGCCGCGAGGGACTGGAAACCGTTCTCTTCCTCTTTGCCAGCATCTCGGTGGAGGGGGCAGCGGCGACAATCCTTGGCGGCGCCGCCGGTTTCGGACTGGCCGCGGCTGCAGGCGTGGCTCTTTACCGGGGAAGCTCGCGGCTTAACCTGAGGGCATTCTTTGGAGTCACCGGCATACTGCTCATAGTGTTTGCCGCCGGGATCGTCTGCCGCGAGCTGGCCGGCGCCGGCGAGCTGGGCCTGCCGGCGGCGCTGTCAGCTCCGGTCTGGAACACGAGCTCTTGGCTCAGCGACGAAAGTGGCGCCGGCGCCGTGCTCAAGACCATGTTCGGCTACCAGGCCGCGCCTTCACCGGTCCAGATATCCGGCTATTTGTCTTATGTCGCCGCGATGACCTGGTTGTACCTGCGGCCGCCAGCCAGAGGCCGGCTGGCTGCGGCGCACGAGTAATTGCGTGGGGCCTTTCGGCAGGGCGCCGGCTTCACGTCCGCCGGCCATTTTCCGACCTCTCGGGCTGCAATCAGAAAGCCTCTGATCAATCGGGGGGTTGACCTACTACTGCCGCGGGCCCTTCCAGCCTATGGGCCGCGCGCATCAGAAAGGCGTGCACAAACCGGGGGCGTTACTGCCGCCGGCCCTTTTCCAGCCTCTCGGGCAATACGGCCGGATCGGTCACGGGCGCCTGGCAGCTGGCACCGATACAGATGTACGCCACCGGCTGGCCGGCATAGCCGTAGCCGGTTTCCTCCAGGTCGTCGCCATGGAGGGCCGGGTCCAGCACTTCTATGGAACGGAATGGTATCAACGCCCGGTGGGCGGAGCGGATCATCGCCAGCGTCGCTTCTTCTTCCGGCGGGCCGGCGATGCTGACACGCACGGGCTGGTCCAGCAACCTTTGCACCGCCGCAGCGTAATCGGCGGCCATGACGCCGCGGTCCCGGTAGACACCGGCAAACGCCGCCAGCGCCCTCCGGGCGGCCTCACCGAAGCGTGTCTGCCCGGTGGTCTGCGCCAGCCGTGTCAACGCCGCCGCGGCCACGCTGTTTTCCATGATAGGCTTTTCACGCAGGGCCGGATACCCTTCGCTTCCCGGAGCGGTGGCGCAGTCGAAGAAGCCGCCGTTTTCAGAATCTTCCAGGTTGTCAAGCAACCACCGCGCCAGTATCAGTGACCTGTCAAGCCACGCCTCACCGCCGCCGCTCTCATAAGCGTCCAGGCAGGCGGGCAGCAGGCGGCAGACATCGGCCAGTAGCCCGGGCAGGTGCGGCTCTCCATCAAAATAATGACTCAGGCCGGCGCCGGCATCCCACATCCGGCTCCAGACGAAATCGAGGACGGCCAGCGCTTCCTGCCTCATCGAAGCGTCGCCCAGGACCTGATAACCACGCAGCAGCCCGGCGGCGGCGATGGCGTTGGGACCGGCAAAAACGGTCCGGTCCAGCGGGGGCGCCAGCCGCTTCGACCGGGCCTGCCGTTCCAGCGCGTAGTATTCCTCATCGGCGTCCTGGCTGCCGCCAAAGGCGCCGGTCTCCGGGTCGAGCAGGACCGTGGACAGATAGCGGTGGATGTCGCGCGCGACGGCTGCGTAGCTGTCCTCGCCCGTCAGCAGCGAGGCATCGGCATAGATTCCCAGCAGGGCCCCGTTGTCCGCCAGCATCTTCTCGAAGTGAGGGACCGACCAGTCGCGAGTCGTGGAATAACGGAAAAAGCCCCCATCCACACGGTCATACATGCCTCCGGCCGCCATGGCGTCGAGGGTCGTCCTCAACATTTGGTTGGCCTTTTCCATGAAGCCGTCGGCCAGTGTCGTTATCAGGAATGAGAGTATGTTCGGGAAGGGGAACTTGAGCTCGCTGCCGAAACCGCCGAACTCGTCATCGAAAATATCGCCGATCATTTGCAGGGTAGCGGAAGCCACCTGCTCGTCCGGCTGGCCGGGAGCCGGCGGGCGCGCCCCGGCGCGCTCTTTCTGGATGGCGCTGACGGCCGCGTGAATCTCCTCCTGGCTGTTCTCGTAGTAGTCTAGGAGGTTGCCAAGCAGCTTCTTGAACTCATCAGGCGGCAGATAGGAGATGGAGGAGCCGCCGACGATCTCTCCTTCCGGGGTGAGGAATGATATGGCCGGCCAGCCGCTCTGGTTGTAACGGGTGTTGAGATCAGGGCGCCGGTCGCTGTCCGCTCGTACGGGGACGAACCTTACATTGATAAGGGAAATAACATCCGGGTCGGAAAAGGTCGTCTCGTCCAGCATGTGGCACCAGTGGCACCAGGCCGCTGAGATCGCCAGCATTACCGGTTTGGCTTCCCGGCGGGCCTGGGCAAAGGCCGCCTCGCCCCATTCCTGCCAACCGATCTCAGAGGCACGGTTTGGCCGCGGCGAAAAATGAAACGGATTTGAAATCATGTTTTCCCGCCTGTCCTTGCAGTCTTTTTTAGCCGGCATATTGTACCCTTTTGCGGCCGCGATTTCCCATCTCAGCCTGTCTGCCCTGCCGGCGGCCCCAGGTTCCATTGGCGCGATCGCCTAAGAACGCAATTCGCACAACATCCCGCGGCCCCTATACTCGGTTGGCGCGGTATAATACGCCCGATGCCAGAAATTCCAACAATAGCCGCGATCTCCACTTCCTTGGGCGCCGGGGCCATCGGCATCGTCCGCATGACCGGTCCCCGCGCCCTGGAGATCTGCGACCGGCTTTTCGCGAGCCCTTCCGGCGCCAGGCTGGATGAAGCGGTTTCGCACACGCTCCATTATGGCGTCATCCGGGACCCGGCCGGCGGCGAACCGGTGGACGAGGTGCTGGTGGCGGTGATGAGGGCGCCGGCGACCTATACCCGCGAGGATATCGTGGAGGTCGACTGCCATGGGGGGCCAGTGGCCCAGCAGCGGATCCTGTCCCTTTTCCTTGACGCGGGCGCGATGCTGGCCACGCCCGGGGAGTTCACCCGCCGGGCGTTTATCAACGGCCGCATCGATCTGGCCCAGGCCGAGAGCGTCGCGCAAGTGGTCTCCGCCAAGACCGAGGCAGGCCTGAAGGTCGCCATGTCCCAGCTGGAGGGCGGGCTTTCCCGGGAGATCGGCGATATCCGCCGCGACATACTGGGCGTGCTCGCTTCCGTGGAAGCCGGCATTGATTTCGCAGACGAGGACATCGAGGAACTGGACCGGGGCCTGGCCGGCAGCCGCCTTGCCGGGATCGAGAAGAGGATCACAGAACTGGTGGATTCGGCTTTCGTCGGGACGGTGCTCAGCGAAGGGGTGCAGACCGCCATCGTAGGCAAGCCCAACGTGGGCAAGTCCAGTCTGCTGAACGCGCTGCTGATGCGGGAGCGGGCCATAGTGACGGAAACCCCGGGCACCACACGCGACACCATCGAGGAAATCATCAATGTCCGCGGCATTCCTTTGAAGCTGATTGACACGGCAGGAATGCGTCCGGCGGGTGACGCCGTGGAGCAAATCGGAGTGGAGCGGAGCCGCCGCGCCATCCAGGAGGCCGATCTCATCCTGTGCCTGTTCGACGGCAGCCGGCATGAAGACGACCACGACCGCGCCCTCCTCACTTCCCTGCCGGCAGAGAGGACTGTTTATGTCATCAACAAGTCCGACCTGTTCCGCGGCCGCGCGCCCGCGTTCAATCAGGGACTGTTGCCTTCCCAGCCGGTCGTCATCTCCGCCTTGACCCGGCAGGGGATAAAGGAGCTCAAGGAAAAAGTGGCCGAGCTGGTTCTGGGCGGCTGCCTGCCGCCCCTGGAGGGGCCGATCGTGACCCGGGAGCGGCACCGGCGGCTGCTCGAGCAGGGGGCTGCGGCGCTGGCGCACGCCCAGCAGGGACTGCGGGTCGGGCTGGGCGAGGAGCTGATTGCCGAGGAACTGAGGACCGCGCTCAGCGCCCTGGGTGAAATCACCGGTGAGGAGATCGTAGAAGATTTGCTGGACGTCATTTTCCAGGAATTCTGTATCGGCAAGTAATCACAGTCACGCTGTCCACTTGGTTACCAGAACTGAAAATCTCGCCCTCCCCGGAAAACCGGCGGCCCTTCCCCGGCGGCCGTCCGTCCAGGCCCCGGATCTGTGCTTGGATTCCCCCGGCCATGGAGGCTCTGGGAACAAACCTGAACACGAGGTTTCCTCCCTTGGGAATTCTTCGTTAGCCTGTTTTGAGCAATCCTTGCCTGGGTCTGAGAGTTTCACAGCCGGGTCTGAAAAACCCAGGCTGGAAACCGAGATCCAGAAGGCGGATGCCGGCCGCACGCGAGAGCCTGATGACCCTCTGCCGGCGCCTGATGAATCTCTGCCGGAATATGATGTCATTGTGATAGGCGCCGGCCCGGCCGGCTGCGAGGCTTCCCTCGCAGCCGGCCGGGCCGGCGCGCATGTTCTCTGCCTCACCATCAACCTCGACAACATCGGCCTGCACCCTGCCGGTCCCCTTTTAGCCGGTGGTGAAAAAGATCCCCGTTACAGGTTGCTGCGGGAATTGAGGGAATTAAACGGTGTTCTGCCGGTTTTGCTCGATAAAGAGGGCATCGCCAACACCGCTGAGGCCGCAGCCGGCCGGGTGGTGATCGACCGGCGCCGGTTGAGTCTTGCCTACAAGGAGACAGTCGAAACGGCTGCCCGAATCGAGTTGCGCCAGGCGCTCGTTACCGGCCTGCAGCCGGTAAGTGGCGCCTGGCACGTCGAAACCAGGCTGGGTGAGTGTTTTACCGCCGGCTGCCTGGTGATCGCCACCGGCACCCAGCTGGAGGGCAAGGTGCATGAAGGAGGAACGGTGGCGCCCGGCGGGCGTCACGGCGAGATACCATCCAACTCCCTGGCGGCGTGCTTGCAGAGTCTGGGCCTCGCCCTGGAGCGCGCCAACGCCACCTGTTTTCCGCGCCTGGATTCACGCGCTGCACCGCTGGGTCCATCCCTCCTTCCCGACGGCTCCCAGCTGGGCGAGCTCTACGCGCTGGACCTCGAGTTTCCCGGCGACCGGGCCGCGCAGTTGGCTTCAATCCGCACGCTGCCGGAGCTTGATTCAGCCTGGATGACCCGGCCGCTTTTCACTGTGCGGCACTGGATCCTGTCACATGGCCAGGTGAGCACGCACCTGCAATGCCTGCGGCACCCGGGGCTGTTCGTCGCCGGACGGGCAGCGGGCGCCTGCAATTACAGCGAGGCCGCCGCCCTGGGCCTGATCGCCGGGTCCAACGCCGCCATCCAGTCGGCCGGCAAGGCTCCGAATTTTTTGACTACAAATAAAAAAGTTGTTACCAAACTGTGCGAAATAGTTGCAAGCCAGGAGATCAGGCCGGTAACAATCAGGCGCGAGCCTCCCGGCTGTTAACCGGAACCGATATTACCTTACAAATATACCATTATGTCAAGCAATGAGATTCCATTCGATGTCGTGGTTGTTGGCGGCGGGCACGCCGGCTGCGAAGCGGCGCTGGCAGCGGCAAGAATGGGCTGCTCTACCCTGCTCCTCACGCTCAACCTGGAGAAAATTGCCCTGATGCCCTGCAATCCGTCAATCGGAGGCATAGGAAAGGGTCAGCTCACACGGGAGATTGACGCCCTGGGTGGGGAGCAAGGCAGGAACACAGACAGGTCCTTCATCCAGATGAAGATGCTCAACACCAGCAAAGGTCCGGCCGTTAGAGCACTCCGGGCCCAGGCTGACAAGAAACTTTATGAAGACAACATGAAAAAGGCGCTTGTCAAAGAACCGCAGCTCAGGGTGCTGGAGGGCAGCGCTGCTAAAATAATTGTTTCACGTGAAACAATAAAGGGACTCGAGCTTACTGACGGCAGCATTATCCAGGCCCGCGCTGTTGTTCTCGCCTGCGGGACTTTCCTGGACGGCAAGATCGTGGTCGGTCAAATGCGGTTTCCTGCCGGCCGCATGGGTGAACCGCCGGCGAACGAGCTTCCCCGCAGTCTTGCCCGCCACGGGCTCCAGCTGGCGCGGTTCCAATCGGCCACCCCGCCCCGGATCGATGCACGTTCCGTTGACTTTGCACACCTCCAGATTGAACCCGGTGACCAGCATCCCGCTTCTTTCTCTCCTTTTTCCAAAGTCAGCGGCGAGGATCAGATTCCCTGCTACCTGACCTATACAACTGCCGCAACCCACGAGGTCGTCCGCCGCTATCTCCACCTTTCTCCGATCAAGACCGGTTCGGTCAGTGGTAAAGGCCCGCGTTACTGTCCCTCCATTGACCGGAAGGTGATCAACTTTCCCGATCGGGACCGCCATCCGGTCTTCATCGAACCGGAGGGCCGCCATACCAAGGAAATGTACCTGCAAGGGCTCACTACCAGCCTGCCTGTATGGGTTCAGGAAAAGGTCATCCATGCCACTCCCGGACTCGAATGCGCACGCCTCATGCGCCCTGGATATGCAGTTGAATATGATTACGTCATTCCGAGTC
>JAJYIN010000114.1 GCA_021790075.1 Actinomycetes bacterium
GCCGGTGGGGCGCCCCGGTGAGGCCGGGGTCGGTCCGACGTAGTAGATGACCTGTCCATTCAGGTCGAACGGCAGCTCCCGGCCGGCGTCGATCAGTTCGACGATCTTGCGGTGGGCCGCGTCGCGGGCGGTGTACATGACTCCGGTAATGGAGACCCGGTCGCCGGCCCTGAGCGGTTTCACGTCCTCCGGCGCAAGCGGCGGCGTCAGCCGGACGGCCATGTTAGAGGGTCCCCCGGGCCCGCCGGTTGGAATTGCACTGGACGTTGACGGCCACCGGCAGCGAAGCTATATGGCAGGGAGATTCCTCCAGGGCGACCCCCAGGCAGGTGACGGTGCCCCCGAAACCACCAGGCCCGATGCCCAGAGCGTTCACCCTGTCGAGGATCTCCTGCTCCAGCGCCGCCAGGCGTGGTTCCGGGTGTGGGCGGCTGGCGGGGCGCAGCAGCACCTGCTTGCTGAGGAGGGCGGCCTGGTCCATGGTGCCACCGACGCCGATGCCGAGAAATACCGGCGGGCAGGGATTGGCGCCCGCCATCTCTACCGTCTCTACCGCGAAGTCAACAATGCCTTCCACGCCCTGGGCCGGTTTCAGCATCTCCACCCGGCTCGTGTTCTCGCTGCCGCCTCCCTTGGGCATGACCGCGATCTCCACTCTGCTTCCCTCCACGATCTCGGTATGAAGGATGGCGGGGGTGTTGTCGCCGGTATTGGCGCGGTCAAAGCATGGGCCCCTCACCACCGAGGCGCGCAGGTATCCCTCTTTCTGGGCTCTGGCCACGCCTGCGTCTACAGCAGCGGCAAGCGGGCCCCCGGTCAGATGCACGTCCTGGCCGATGCGGGCAAACACAAGGGCCAGCCCGGTATCCTGGCAAAGCGGCACCCGCTCACTGGAAGCAATCCGGCAGTTTGCCAGCAGGGCGGCAAGAACCTCACGGCCCACTTCGGATTCTTCCCGCTCAAGGGCCTGCTCGAGGCTGGCAACCACATCCGCAGGCAGGCGGATATTGGCTTCCTGGTAAAGTTGTGATACGAGCGCGGTGACTTCGCTGACGTCGAGCTCCCGCACGCCCACGCCTATCCCTCCAGGCCCAGCATGCGGCGGGCGGAGGCCGCGACGTCTGCGGGGCTCCTGGCCTCGCGGGCCACTCCGCTGGCGTTGGCGGCGCCTGCAACGGCAGCCGCTACCGCGGGGGCCACCCGGAGGTCGAAAGCCGGCGGGATGATGCACTCGGGTCCCAGCCGGTCCCCGACCAGGTCCGCGAGGGCATGGGCCGCGGCCAGCTTCATCTCCAGGTTGATGACACGGGCGCGCACGTCAAGCGCTCCCCGAAAGATGCCCGGGAAGCCCAGGACATTGTTCACCTGGTTGGGGAAGTCGCTGCGGCCGGTGGCGACTACGGCGGCGCCGGCGGCGCGGGCCTCGCCGGGCAGGATCTCAGGATCGGGGTTGGCCATCGCCAGCACCACGGCGCCCTCATCCATGGAGGCGACCATCTCGCTGGAAACCACTCCCCCCACCGAGACACCGACGAACATGTTGGTCCCCTTCATGGCCTCGGCCAGGTCGCCCTGCTTGCCGCGCGGATTGGTCCAGTCGAGGACGGCCTCCTTGGCCGGGCCCAGGCCGGTCCGGTGCCTGCCGACGATGCCGTGGCTGTCACACAGAACGATCTCGGGCACGCCGGCGGCATGGAAGATGCGGGCGATGGTGATGCCGGCGGCGCCGGCGCCGTTGATGACGATATTGAGGTCCGCGAGCTCGCGGCCGGTTACCCGGCAGGCGTTGATGGCGGCCGCCAGCACGACTACGGCGGTGCCATGCTGGTCGTCGTGGAAGACGGGGATATCACATTCCTCGATGAGGCGATCCTCGATCTCGAAGCAGCGGGGGGCATTGATGTCCTCCAGATTGATGCCGCCGAAACCCGGCTCCAGCAGCCTCACGGTGCGGACGATATCGTCCACGTCCTGGCTGTCGATGCAGAGGGGGAAGGCGTCCACGGCGCCAAAGGCCTTGAAAAGCACCGACTTTCCTTCCATCACCGGCAGCGCCGCCCGCGCCCCGATATTGCCCAGGCCCAGCACGGCCGAGCCGTCGGTCACCACGGCCACTGTATTCCAGCGGCCGGTGTAGACATCGATGAGCGCCGGGTCCCTGGAGATCTCACGGCAGGGCTCGGCCACCCCGGGGGTGTAGGCGATCGAGAGCGCGTGCCGGTCGGACACCGGCACCTTGCTGTCGATTGACAGCTTTCCCCGCCAGAGAGCGTGCAGTTTCAGCGCTTCCTGCTTAAGAGCCGCGTGTTCGTCCCTGTCCATGGCGACATTATATATGGATTCAGGGGTTCCCTGTCGGGCGCTAATGGTTTAAAGTCCCTATCCATGGACGATAATCCGGCAACAGACCCGATTCCCAGATCCATGGACGATAATTTCCAGACAAACCCGGTTCCCGGATCGATGGAAGACAAAGCCGCGACAGACTCGCCGCCTGAGGAGCAGGCAGCCGGCGCCTCCCCGCAGAGAAAGCTGCGAGTGGGCGGTATGGCGCTGGAGAATGGCGTCCTTTTCCAGACAGAGCGGCACTGGAGCATGGCCATTCGCCGGCCGGACGGCGGCATCGAGGTTTCTTCCGGACCCAAAACGTCGCTGAGCCGCACGTCGCGCCTGAAGCACATTCCCATGCTCAGGGGGCTGGTCAACCTCGGCGAGTCGATGCTGGTCCTGCCAGACGCCTATGCCCGCGGCGGCCAGTTGCCGCTGATGGGGCGCTCGCCGGCGGTGCTGGCCTCGATGGCGGTTAGCGCCGTGGGGACCCTCGCCGTGCGCAATCCCAAGAAGAAACTGCCTCCTTTCCTGGAGGAACTGGCGGTCTCGGCGCTGGCCCTGCTGCCCTCGGTGGTGGCGATGCGCCGCAACAAGGCCACGCAGTACCACGCCGCAGAACACAAATCAATTAACGCCTACGAGACGGCCGGCATCCTGGACGAGCACACGGCGGAACTCGCCACCGCCGAGCATCCCCGCTGCGGTTCCAACCTGGTGGGTCCCGCCCTGGCGATGATGGCGGTGGGCAACACGCTCGCCCGCAAGTACATGGGCCGGCACAGCAACCTGGGCCGCCTCGGGGTCAGCGTCTTCAGCCTCTCGGGCGCCCTGGAGATGATCCAGTGGGCCTCGCGCCATCCGGACAGCCGCTGGTCCCGGCTGCTCACCTCTCCGGGCGGCAGCCTCCAGAACCTGCTTACCACCAAGGAACCCACAGTAGGTCAAATGGATGTGGGCCTGGCGGCCCTGCGCGAGCTGCTCAAGGTAGAAGGGGCGCTCAAGGAAGAGGCAGCTAAAGGGTAGAATTCCCGCCCTTCTGGGTACAAGTTAATCATCCCTCCCAAAGAAATCCGAAAGAGGTGACCAGGGAAGATGATGACTGCTACCGAAATTGCCTCGCTGCGGGATTATGTCAGCCACGACCATCCCGTTGTAAGCCTTTACCTCGATGTCGACGGCGCCCGTTTCCCCCGCCGCGGAGACTACGAAGCCGAATTCAGCTTTCTCGTCCATGAGGCCCGCCGCCGCGCCCGCCAGGAACTGGGGCTGGGCAAGGACCAGGAGGAAGCGCTCGGCGCCGGGCTCTCCGCCCTGGGTGAGTACCTGGCCCTCGAATTCGAGCGTGAAGGCGCCCGCGGGCTGGTGGTTTTCTCCTGCCGGCAGGAGGACTTCTGGCGTGTCATCTTGTTGAAACAGCCTGTGGAGAACAAGCTGCTGGTGGACTTCAAGCCCCGGATCGCGCCGCTGGTGGAGAGCCTTTCCGGCTATGAGCATTTCTGCGTGCTGCTCACCAACAAGGAGATGGCGCGTATCTTCCATGCCTACGACGGCGAGCTTGCCGAGCGCTCCGACATCCTGGATCAGGTGCCCAAACGCCACAACCAGGGCGGCTGGGAGCAAAACAAGCTGCAGCGGTGGCATGAGAAGGAAGTCCGCATCCACCTGAAAAAGACTTCCGATGTCACCTTTGATTTCTTCCGGGCGGAGCGCTTCGACCACTTCGCTGTTGGCATTTCTGACGAACTGTGGCCCGAGCTGGAAAAGGTGCTGCACCCTTATCTGAAAGAGCGGCTGGCCGGCCGTTTCAACGTGGACATCAACGCCAACATCAACGAGGTCGAGGCAAAGCTGTTCTCGATCGAGGAAGAGGAACGCCGGCGGGAAACCCAGGAACTGCTGGATTCGCTGGGTCCCGAGCTCGAAGCCGGGAAGAATTACGTCGGCGGCCTTGACGACGTGCTGGCGGCCGTGAACGAGCGCCGCGTCGACCTGCTGATCGCCGAGAGGGGCTTCAGCAGGACCGGCCGCAAGTGCAATGCCTGCAGTACGGTCTCCTTCGGCGAGGAAACCTGCCCCAACTGCCGCCTCGACATGACCCCGCTCACCGATGTAGTCGAAGAGGCCAAAGAACTGGCCGTGCGCCAGGACGCGCGCCTGATCACGGTGCCGCCGGGGCATCCGGCCCTCAAGCAGGCAGGCGGCATCGCCGCGCGGCTGAGATATTAGGCCCAAGCCCTCCGAATCTTTTCCCATAAATCTAAGTCTAATTGTATAAAGTTTTCTGTGCGTTTTTTTGACAGAAAATAAAGAAGGCCTGTAATATTGGCCTATATTGCGCCCCATCTGGACGCCGAGAGAAAGTAAAGGAGCAATCATGCCATTAATTTTGCGAACCCCTTATCTTGGCCCGCGGCGGCATTACGGCTACCCGCGGGGCCGGCATTCACGTCCGGCCTGGCCGGTACGCGAGAGCTTCTCAGAAGCCTGGAGCCCCGGGATAGTCGTAGCTAACGAGAAGGACCACGTGACCTTCCGTGTCGAGCTTCCGGGCGTGAGGCCGGAAGACGTTGACGTCAGCGTCAGCGACGGCATCGTCAGCTTCAAGGCTGAGAAACAGGAGGAGCGATCCGTTGAACGGGAGGGATACGAATACAGGGAAACCAGCACCTGCAGTTTTTCCCGCAGCATTTTGCTTCCGGAAAGGACCGATTGGGAAAAGGCGGAGGCTGTGTTCGGCGACGGGACCCTCGAGGTGACTATTCCCAGGGCTGAGCCGGGGGAACCCCGGCATATCCCCGTAGTACACACGCTGGATGACCGGACAAGCGCGGAGGAGTGAAAGGTTGAGGCGCGCCAGTCTGCGCGTCTCACGACCCGGGGCGGGTGGGTCTTGTCGCGCCCCGGGCTATGAACGGATCCGGCGGCGCGGCCGGGGGCCGCGCCGCCGGACAATATCCTGTAAATTCAGCACATTTGCAGGCATTTATAGGAAGCGGCAATGAACCCTTCAGGGGTCTGCCGGGGTCTAAAATAGTGGAAGGGTCCAGGGGCAACAGACCGGGTGGCAGGAACCGGGCGGTCGGCTTGGATTCTGACGAGTATCTGGAAACCGGATACGCGGGAGCATATCCCATGACAGCTTGAAGAGGTGAAGTAAATGGCCAGGATGGTTGATGTGAAGACTCTCAAGACCGGAGCTGTTTTTACCGGGAGCCCGGGAGTTCTGGGGATACCGGGGCTCCCGTTCGGGGTCCGCGATGGACTTGGGAAAGTCCAGGGCTAGAGGCGGGCGGCGCATCCGGATAATTCGGCCATCAAGAGCCGGAGCTACTGGAAAGAGCGATGCGGTGGCTGTCTGCCTTGAAAACCGGTATAGCAGCTTCGGTTTTTTTTACTCTTTTTTACGCAAGGGGAAAAGCAGCGGCAGGGACGGGGTTACGGACAGTGTATATGTACCTGACCTGGGGAAATAAGAAAAAAGGACCATACAAACATGCAACCAGACAAATTTACCATCAAGGCACAGGAAGCGATTGCCGCCGCCCAGAAGCGGGCCGAGTCCGCGGGGCAGCAGCAGATCGAGCCTGAGCACCTTTTGCTGACCCTGCTCGATCAGAGCGGTGGCATCGTCGTCCCGATCTTGCAGAAGCTGGGAGCCGACCCGGCTGCCATCGCGCCGGAGCTGGGCGCGGCGGTCGAGAAGCAGCCGCGCGTGACCGGCGCCCCCGGGCAGCAGGCCTACATCAGCCCCCGGCTCAAACAGCTCCTGGACACCGCAGGCAGGCTGGCAGATCAACTGAAGGATGAATATTTAAGCACCGAGCACCTGCTCCTGGCGGCCACCGAGGACAGCGGCGCTACCGGCGATATCCTCAAGGCGGCCGGCGCCACCGCCGAGCGCCTGCTGGCGGCGCTGGCCGAAGTGCGCGGCAGCCAGCGCGTCACCGATCCCAATCCGGAAGCCAAGTTCCAGCCGCTGGAGCAGTACGGCCGCGACCTCACCGAAGAGGCGCGGCGCGGCAAGCTGGACCCGGTCATCGGCCGCGACGACGAGATCCGGCGGGTTATCCAGGTCCTCTCCCGCCGCACCAAGAACAATCCGGTCCTCATCGGCGACCCCGGCGTGGGCAAGACGGCGCTGGTGGAGGGCCTGGCCCAGCGGATCGTCGACGGTGACGTTCCCGAGGGACTCAAGGACAAGCGCGTGGTCGCCCTCGACGTCGGCTCGCTGGTCGCCGGCTCCAAGTACCGGGGCGAATTCGAGGACCGGCTGAAGGCCGTCCTCAAGGAGATCCAGGAATCCGGGGGCAGGGTCATCCTGTTCGTTGACGAAATGCATACTCTTGTTGGCGCCGGCGCCGCCGAAGGCTCCATCGACGCCTCCAACATGCTCAAGCCGATGCTGGCCCGTGGCGAACTGAGGGCGGTGGGCGCCACCACCCTGGACGAATACCGCAAGTACGTGGAAAAGGACGCGGCCCTGGAGCGCCGTTTCCAGCCTGTTTTCGTGGGCGAGCCCAGCGTGCAGGACACGATCGCGATCCTGCGCGGGCTCAAGGAGCGCTACGAGGTGCACCACGGCGTCCGCATCCAGGACGCGGCGCTGGTGGCCGCGGCCATGCTTTCCGACCGCTACATCGCCGACCGCTTCCTGCCCGACAAGGCGATCGACCTGGTCGATGAGGCCAGCTCCCGCCTGCGCATCGAGATCGACAGCATGCCTACGGAGATCGA